>CAZABF010000017.1:0-11674 GCA_964483495.1 uncultured Candidatus Pelagibacter sp.
AAATAATTCAGTTAGCTATGTAAGAAATATTACAGATATTGATGATAAAATAATAGCTTCATCAATAGAAAAAAAGATTTCAATAGGAGATCTTACAAAAAAAATTACAAATATTTTTCATGAAGATTGTAAATATTTGAACTGCGAGATTCCAACACAAGAACCTAAGGCAACTGAAAACATTTCATTAATGAATGATATGATTAATAAGCTTATTAATAATAAATTTGCTTATGAAATTAATAATCATGTTTATTTTGAAGTAAAAAAATTTAAAGATTATGGAAAATTATCAAACAAAAATTTAGACGAATTAATTGCTGGTGCAAGAGTTGAGGTTTCCGAAAATAAAAAAAATCCAGCTGATTTTGTATTATGGAAACCATCAACAGAAAGCGAACCATCATGGGATTCGCCATGGGGAAAAGGAAGACCTGGTTGGCACCTTGAATGCTCAGTTATGTCTAAGAAATTTTTAGGTGATAAATTTGATATTCATGGAGGAGGAATGGATTTAATTTTTCCACATCATGAAAATGAAATTGCACAATCTAGATGTGCCAATGAAAATGAAACTTTCGCAAATTATTGGGTTCATAATGGATTTATAACAATCTCAGGTGAAAAAATGTCAAAATCTCAGGGCAATATTTTAAAAATTGGTGATTTTAAAAATAAAATAAATGGACAAGTATTAAGATTAGCTTTGATTAGTGCGCACTACAAACAGCCTTTAGATTGGAATGATAAGCTTTTATCTGAGTGTGAAAAAACAATTAACAAGTGGTATGAAAGTTATACTGACATTAAAAAACAAGTTTTAATTCCTGACGAGTATCTTTCTCCATTATATGATGATTTAAATACACCAGGTTTTATTGCTAACCTTCATAAATTATTTGAAAAATCTCAAAAAGGTTCAATAAAAGATAAAGAAATATTTGTTTCAGCATGTAATTTTATTGGACTATTGAATGAAAGTAAAAATAGCTGGGATCAATTTAAACAAAGTAAATCAAAGATTTCTGAAGATGAAATCAAACAAAAAATTACTGAAAGAAACAATGCTAGAAAAAACAAAGATTATAAAGCTGCAGATGAAATTAGAAATGAATTATTAGACAAAGGAGTTTTAATTGAAGACAAAGATGATAAAACCCTGTGGAAATTTAAATGAGCAAAGAAAAATTATATATATTTGATACAACGTTGAGAGATGGCGCACAAACCCAAGGTGTGGATTTTTCAATAGATGATAAATTTAAAATAGTCAAAGTTTTAGATGATTTAGGTGTGGACTATATAGAAGGAGGCTGGCCAGGTGCTAATCCAACAGATACAGAATTTTTTCAAAAAAAAATTAAATTAAATAATTCAGTGTTAACGGCATTTGGTATGACTAAAAAAGCAGGCAGAAGCGCTGATAATGATCCAGGACTTTCATCTATACTAAATAGTAATACACCAGCTGTATGTTTAGTTGGTAAATCTTGGGATTTTCATGTTGATGTAGCATTAGGAGCATCAAATGAAGAAAATTTAGAAAATATTTCTGAAAGTGCAAAACTTTTTGTTAAAGAAAAAAAAGAATTTATGTTTGATGCTGAACATTTTTTTGATGGTTTTAAAAACAATAAAGAATATGCACTTTCATGTATTAAATCAGCATACGACAATGGTGCTAGATGGATTGTACTTTGCGATACAAATGGCGGAACATTGCCTAATGAAGTTTCTGAAATTGTAAATGAAGTAGTCAAATCTATCCCAGGAAAAAATCTTGGTATTCATGCACATAATGATACTGGAAATGCAGTTGCAAACTCTTTAACAGCTGTTTTATCTGGAGTTAGACAAATACAAGGAACAATCAATGGATTAGGCGAAAGATGCGGAAATGCAAACTTAATGTCGGTAATTCCAACATTACATTTAAAAGAAACCTACTCAAAAAATTATGAAATAAATATTAAAAAAGAAAACATTGGTAAATTAACTCAGTGTTCAAGATTACTCGATGAAATATTAAATAGAAAACCTAATCAACATTTACCATATGTTGGAGCCGCTGCCTTTTCACATAAAGGAGGATTGCATGTATCTGCAGTACAAAAAGATCCAAAAACATATGAGCATATAAATCCTGAAGAAGTGGGAAATGTGAGAAACATTATTGTTTCTGATCAATCTGGAAAATCAAATATAGTTTCAAGATTAAAGTCTATTGGAATAGATTTTAAACAAGATGATCCAAAAATAAAAAAGCTTTTAGAAGAAGTTAAAGACAGAGAATTCATTGGTTACAGCTACGATGGTGCAGATGCATCTTTTGAATTAATAGCAAGAAGAATAATGGGTGAAATTCCAAGATATATTTCAATTAAAGAATACGATGTTAGTGTAAAAAAAAATAGTTCTGGAGAAATTGTTTCTTTAGCCAAAGCTCTATTAGAAGTCGATAAAAAATTAATTCTTTGTGAAGGAGAAGGCAATGGTCCCGTACATGCGCTAGATAACGCAATTAGAAAAAATGTAGATAAACTTGCCAAATATTCTCAGTATTTAAAAGATTTAAAATTGGTAGATTATAAAGTTAGAATACTTAATACAGGAACAGAAGCAGTAACAAGAGTTTCAATTGAAAGTACTGACTCAAAAGGCAAAAATTGGTTTACAATTGGAGTGTCTTCAAACATTATTGATGCATCATTTAAAGCACTTGTTGATAGTTTAGATTACAAACTATTTAAAGATAAAGCACCCGCAAGTCTTTAATGTTTAATAATATTTCTTTTATTTTGCATAAACCACAGCTATCTGAAAATATTGGAGCATGCGCTAGGGCAATGAAAAATTTTAATTTTTCTAAATTAATCGTAATCAACCCTAAGCCGACTTTTCCTAATGACAAAATAGTTGCTACTTCAGTAGGGGCTCAAGAAATTATAAAGAAAAGCAAGGTTTATGACACTTTAGAACCTGTAATGAAAAACATAGATTATTTAATTTCAACAACTTCTAGGTTTAGAAACAAGAATATTAAACATATTAAGTTAAACGAATTAAATAAAATAGATTTTAAAAAAAAAGTTGCTTTTCTGTTTGGACCTGAAGCATCAGGATTATCAAACAATGAAATAAGCTTTTCGAATTACGTGTTACAAATACCCAACAATAGTAAATTCAAATCATTAAATTTATCGCATAGTTTAATAATTGTGGCACAAGCTATTTTTCAGCTATTGAATATGAAAAAATCAAAATATTCTAAATCAAAGAAAATTAAGCCTGCATCAAAAAAAAATATTCAAGCAATGACAAATTTATGCATTAAACATCTTGAAGAAATCAATTTTTTTAAACCGAAAGAAAAAAAACCTAAAATGCTAGAAAATCTGAGAAGTATATTTTATAAAATGGATTTATCAGAAAAAGAAACTCGTATTTTATCAAGTGTATTTGCTAGTTTGGCTAAAAAAAAGGCTGATTGACAAAATTGATCTTGTGTTTATAAAGCGTTCTATTAAATGACAAAAAGATTAAACTCTAAACATAAAGTTGATAGAAGGCTAAGAGTGAATCTATGGGGAAGACCAAAGAGCCCCTTTAATTCAAGAGGATATCCACCAGGCCAACATGGACAATCAGCTTCAAGGAAAAAACCGTCAGATTTTGGAATTCAATTAAACGCTAAACAAAAATTAAAATCTTATTATGGCAATATGAATGAAAGACAATTCAGAAATGTTTACAAAAAAGCTATAATGAAAAGAGGAGATACTGCAGAAAATTTAATTGGTTTATTAGAAAGAAGACTTGATGCGGTAATTTATAGATCTAAACTTTCAAATACAATTTTTTCATCAAGACAACTAATTAATCATGGCCATGTACGAGTTAATGGAAAAAAAGTTAATATTGCAAGCTACCAAGTTAAAGAAGAGGATAGTATAGAGATTAGAGACAAATCAAAACAATTAGCATTAATTGACATAGCTCTTGCTAACAAAGAAAGAGAAGTGCCTGAATACTTACAGTTAGATGAAAAAAATAAAAAAGTAAAATTTGTAAGAGTGCCTAAGTTTGAAGAAGTTCCTTATCCTGTTGTAATGGAGCCAAGTCTAGTAATTGAATATTATTCTAGATAATCAATTTTAAAAAAAATCAAAAACCATTAAAATAATTAGGGTAGTTAACAGTCATAAATAAAAAGAAACAAGGAAGTGTTACCACCAAAAATATATATATTAAAGATACACTAAGCATGTAATTACACTTAACTAATATTAAATTTATTTTATTGATTTCAATCAATCTTAAAAAATTTGATATAAATCAATTTTTTTTATGTGAAAAGAAATATTGTATCTTAATGTCGACACAGATAATTTTCAGTCTTTCTTATGTACCTTTTGTTATTTTTATAGCACTGTCGTGTATCTATGAAGGAAAAACAGGAATATTGTTTAAGAGAATTTCAATAGCATTTGCAGCTGTAGCTACAATATCTTATTTAATTTTTATAAATAACTTAATTGTTTAATAAATTAACTATTAATTTGTTTTTAGGTTAATAAAAAATCTAAAATTATTTGGATGGATTATTTGTTCTTTATATTTTTTTTCAATCAATTCGTATGTTTCGTCGATTTTTGGTAGCTCTATAAAGTCACAATTATTTTTTTTAGCAATTTTAATTAAACTTTCTAAAAGAATAAAAAAAACATTTTTCTGTAAAATTGGACTTGAAGCATTTAAATTTTCAACAACAATTCCATTAACAAATTCTTCTTTATTATCTTTGGCATTATTTTCGGTCAATAAATTAGAAGTGATTGTTTGATAAGTATAGATGAGCAAACCAACATAGTATAGTGCATCATTTTGAGCCACTAAAATACCCGATGGGTCATTAGCTTCTTTTTCTTCTGAAATTACAAGTTTTACATAATTTTTTATTTTACCCATTGACCAGTTAGGAAATTCTTGAGAAAGCAAAGGTAAAAGAGGATAAATATTATCACTTCTATAATTTGATATTAATAGACCTATATTACTTTCCGACTCAATTGCTGAATGCATATATTTAATATACTTTTTTTCAAAAGGAATTAATTGATTTATATCAATTGTATTCTTTTATCTTTTCTACTATTATTATTAAATGACAGCGGTTCATTTAGCCAATAATAAAGATTATAAAACCAGATGCAGTTTATGCAAAATAAGAAGCTATTCTTTTTGTAGATGTTTAAACGATGATCAATTGGAAATATTTTCAAAAGTTTCATTTGAAAAAAAATTCACTGATAAAGAAAATATTTTTCTTCAGAATGATCCTTCGACGCATTTATATAATATTACCGAAGGAAATGTAAAAATATACCAACTACTAGATGATGGACGAATACAAATAATTGGTTTTTTATATCCTGGAGATTTTTTTGGTACTTATAAAAATAATAAATACAATTATTCGGCTGAAGCAATTGGTAATTTAAGAGTTTGTGTATTTGACCAAAGAATTTTAGATAAATATATGGATCAAAATCCAATTTTAGCTAAAGAATTGCTTAACCAAACATCGTACGAATTAACTCTTGCTCAAGATCGTATGACAGTAATGGGAAGACTAAATGCAATAGAGAAAATTGCTATTTTTTTTATAAATATATCGAACCAACGAAAAAGAATAGGATGGCAAAGTAACCCTATTAGTTTATCAATGGCCAGACAAGATATTGCTGATTACTTAGGCCTTACAATTGAAACTGTTAGTAGAGAGATATCGAAATTAAAAACATCAAATATAATAAAAATAATTTCTTCAAAACAGTTATTTATAAACGATATTGAAAAATTAAAGCAAATCTCAAAGTTATAAGATAAATTGAATATTTATATAATTTAAATTTGATCTAAATCAAATTTTTTAAAATAGGTATAAGATATACTATTAATGTCTCACTTCCTCCTTTTCTCCCAAACATTTAAAGTCTCTGCTGGAGTGAGGCTATAAATAATTACACTATTAATTTTGCGGGAGCTAATTCGTGAACACTTTTCCAGTCATTAGTTACATAATTAATTATTAGATTTCTCCTGATTCCTTGAATATTTTGTTCTGGAACTCCGTGCCAAGTATTTTCACCTGCCATAAACATTAGTCCTAGATTTTGTTTATAAGGCGCTTTTGAATGAAATGTTAAATCACTTTTATAAATAGTTGTTCCCCATTCATTAGAGCTTGGATCTTTTGAAAGATAAATAAGAAAGGTTATCATTTTTTCTTTAATATCTAAATGTGGTTCTAGCCAAAAAGAACCTGTATCCATAGTATATTCTATTCTTAACTTTCCTTTTGTTAAATTTTTTCCGCAAATATTACTTAATTGCAATATAATATTTGGATCATTAAAAACATTAACGACATCCTGCATGCAGTTATATTTGCTACAATTTTCTTTATTTAAAAAAACTCTGGTACTATTATTTGTCTCTCTTTTTCCAGAATAAAAAGAAATTTTTGGAGTTTCAATCGGCAATTTTAATAAATCTTCTGCAATTTCAATTGGCAAAACTTCATTGTAAACCCAGTGATCAAATGGGTCTGTTCTATGCTCTACATTTTTTAAATTTTGACTCACTGTCTCAGTTATTATGTTGTCTTTTTTTTCAATAATCGGCTGTGTATTTTCCATTTGTGTAATTTCCATTGTGTAAATATTAATTTGTTAATTTAATCTAGGATATATCAAGATTAAAATTACATGAATTGACTTGGGTCAATAATTTCAATTTTTTTTATATAAATTTTAAATATAAAAATGAACAAGAGGTAGATTTTTTACAAAAAAACTTTTTTTTGATTTAAATCAATTTTATTTAATAAAAAAAACATAAAACTATTTTATGTTCAAAGAGCTACAAAGAGACAAATCTATTTTGGATATGGTTCCAGACTATCCTATTCCAAGATACACAAGTTATCCAACAGCACCACATTTTAAAAATTCAATAAATAGCAAAATATACATTTCTTGGTTGAATAATATCAAATCAACAGAAAATTTATCTTTATATATTCACATTCCTTTTTGTAACTCACTTTGTTATTTTTGTGGTTGCCACACTACAGCAACTAAAAAATATGAACAAATAGATCGTTATGTTAATTTTTTGATTAAAGAAATTCACTTAATAAAATCAAAAATAAATTTTAAACCAAAAGTTTCTCATATTCATTTTGGCGGAGGAACACCATCTATATTAAAATCAAAAGATTTAAAATTAATAATGGATACCATTAATAAAAAATTTAACGTTCATAACAAATGTGAAATTGCAATGGAAGTTGATCCTAGATTTTTCAGAATTGACTTAATTAAAGTATTAAAAAAGCATAAATTTAATAGAATAAGTATTGGTGTTCAAGACTTCTCAATAATTGTTCAAAAAAATATCAATAGAATACAGTTTTTTAAATCAACCAAAGATTTAATAAATTCTTTCAGAAGTTATGGAATAAAAAATATTAATATAGATTTGATGTATGGTCTTCCTTACCAGTCTATTAAAAGTTTTTTGTTAACATTAAATAAAGTCATTTCATTAAAACCAGATCGAATTTCTATATTTGGTTATGCTCACGTTCCATGGATGAAAAAAAGACAAAATCTCATAAAAGGCAAAATTTTAGAAAACAAGGAAAGACTCCAGCTATATAACTTAGCATCTGATTATCTACAAAATAACAAATATGTTTCGATTGGCATTGATCATTATGCGAGATATAATAGTTCAATAATTAAAAAAATTAAAAAAAGAAATTTAACAAGAAATTTTCAAGGTTATTCAGAAGACAATTCAAAAGTTTTACTAGGTTTTGGATCGTCCTCAATAAGCTCAGTACCTGAGGGTTATGTTCAAAACTATTCAAATGCTCTGGACTATTATGAATCAATTAAAAAAAATAAAATTCCAGTTTTTCGCGGTTATAAATTTAAAAACAAAGATAGAATGTATGGAGAAATTATTAAAAATCTAATGTGTTACTTGAATGTAGATCTTAATGAAATAAAGGAAAAATTTAATTTAGAAAACAACCAGAATTTTTTATTTTATGAACTGCTTAAAATAAAACCATTTATGGATAAAGGATTTGTAAAACTTAAAAATAATGTTTTGACTATACACCCTAAAGCTAGACCATTGGCAAGAACTATAAGTTCATCTTTTGATCAGTTTTTTAAAAAAAGTAAAAATAAATATAGTCTAGGAATATAGTTGAAAAAATAATGAATTACGATATTGCAATTATAGGAGCAGGACCGAATGGTAATGCATTAGCATGCTCTCTTGCTGATTCTAATCTTAAAATAGCTTTAATAGACAAATGTCCAAAAGGAAAATTACAAAATCCAAAAATTGATGGAAGAGATATAGCTTTAACTCATCGCTCAATAAACATATTAAAGGAAATTGGATTTTGGGATTTAATTCCAAATAATTTAATATCCAATATCAACAAAGCAAAAATTTATGACGGAGATTCTTCCTATTCACTAAATTTTGAAAACAAAAATATTAAAAAAGATAGCTTAGGATGTTTAATACCAAATTTTTTAATTAAAAAATATTTACAAAAATTATTAGAAAAAAGAAAAAATATATTTTCAATTGAGTCAGAAATTATTGATTTTCAAAATAATGGCAATTTTATTTCAATTTTACTATCAAATAAGAAAAAAATTAAAGCTTCATTAGTTATTGGAGCTGATACTCGATTTTCATACACTAGATCAAAAATGGGCATTTCTTCCTTTGTAAAAGACTTTAAAAAAAACATGATTGTTTGTAGAATGAAAATAGAAAATATTCATAATAATATTGCCTATGAATTTTTTAAATACAACAAAACACTTGCTTTGCTTCCGTATGTTAATAATGAAGCTTCAATAATAATTACTGACACTAAAATAAACACAGAAAGATTGCTTAAATTAAAAACAAAAGATTTTAATTCTGAGGTTGAAAAAAATTTTAATTTATTCTTTGGAAAAATGCATCTAATTGGAAAACGTTACTCTTATCCAATGATCACAGTATATTCAAAAAAATTTATTTCTAATAGATTTGCTTTAATCGGCGATGCTGCTGTAGGAATGCATCCTGTTACAGCACATGGATTTAATTTAGGATTACAAGGAATAGAAATTCTCACTAAAGAAATTAAATCAGCTATAAAAAATAATATTGATATCGGCTCAAATTTCGTTTTAAACAAATTCCAATACAAATTACATCTAGCCGCAATACCTTTATACCTAGGCACAAATACAATAGTTCAACTTTATACAAACACTTCAAAGCCCGCTAAAATAGCAAGAAAATTTGCTCTAAGAGCAGTTAATACCATTAAACCTTTCAAAAAAGCGTTTATGAATGTTTTGGAATAAATTTATTAAATGTATAGTTTAAAACATTAATTTTAGACATTTATAAAAAAATCAACTACAAATATTATTAATCAACCAACCAGAAAGTCTCAAAATGAATATGATAAACAAATGCAGCATATATAAGCTAGTAGGTTCTTTAATAGTTTCTCCAATAATATTTTATATTACAATTGCATTTACAAAAATATCAGGTGTAACTTACGACATATCACATGGAGATGCTTTTATTATTTGGGTACTGTTAGCAATATTAGTTGTTCAATGTTTTAAATGTGAGCATGCCAATAAAAGAAAAAGAAAATAAAAACTTTTTACGAAACTTTTTTTTGAAAGCTGATTATATTGTCAGTTTTTAAAACTTTATTTCTAATCATTGCTTTCTTAAGTTTATTCACCATATCTATGATCATTTCGTCTGTGTGAAGAGGGCCAGGAGTAAATCTTAATCTTTCTGTGCCTTCTGGTACAGTTGGATAATTAATAGGCTGAACATATATACCATCTTCATCAAGCAATTCATCACTGATTGTTTTACACTTTTGTGGGTCACCAATGATAACCGGCACTATATGTGACGAATTCTTTAATACATTAACACCAACTTTTTCAAGCTCAGTTTTTGTTTTTAATGATCTTTCTTTTATTTGTTCTCTTAAATTATTGTGTTCTTTCACAAATCTTACCGATGAGATTCCGCCAGCACAAATTACTGGGCTTATGCTAGTTGTAAATATAAAGCCAGGAGCCAAGCTTCTAATTGCATCTAAAAAATCTTTTTTTCCTGCTACATAACCGCCTTGCAAACCAAAAGCTTTACCTAAAGTTCCATTAATTATGTCTACTTGATCTTGCAAATTTTCTCTTTCGGATACTCCACCTCCATTTAAACCATAAATACCAACTGCATGAACTTCATCTAAGTACGAAATTGCATTATATTTTTTACACAATTCAAGAATTTCTTTGACTGGGCTAATGTCCCCATCCATTGAGTAGACAGATTCAAACACTACACATTTCGGACCTGCTATTGTTATTAATATTTCTTCTAAATGCTTTAAATCATTATGTTTCCATATTATTTTTTTTGCTCGACTATTTTTTATTCCTTGAATAATTGATGAATGATTCTCGCTATCACTGATAAATGTTATATCAGATAAAACTTTAGGAATAGTTTCTAAAGTTGTCAAGTTTGCAACATAGGCTGAAGTAAATAATAGCGCTGACTCTTTTTTGTGTAAATTTGACAATTCATTCTCTAATGCCTCATGATATTTTGTAGTACCTGAAATATTTCTTGTTCCTCCCGATCCCGCTCCAACACTATCAAGCGCAGTTTTCATTCCATCAATAACTACTTTGCTTTGACCCATTCCCAAATAATCATTGGAACACCAATTGACAATTTTTTTAACTCCATATTTAGAATACCAAATACCATTTGGAAAACTTCCTCGTTTTCTAAGAATGGTATTAAAAACTCTATATTTACCTTCAGTTTTTAATCGATCTAATATCTTTTTAAATTGATCTATATATTTCATTGTCCACACTCCATTAAAATATATTAATTATAAATGATTAAGTATTTGGTTTAAAGAATTCTTTTTCTCCTATAATTTTATTTTTTTCAAGCATATCAAAATATGGGGATTTTAAATCCTCGAACGCATCTGCCCATGTCCCTTGAGTAGCAGCTTTTGAATATTCTGTTGATCTTCCCTCAAAAAAATTCATATGCTCAACGGCATTTAAAATTGAATCAAGCCAACTTAAAGGATTCTTTTCAACTTTATATATTTCATTTAAACCTAGTTGTATCAGTCTCCTATTTGCAATCCATCTAATGTATTGCTTAACTTCCACAGCTTTTAAATTTTCAAGCGGCCCCATCTCAAAAGATAAGTCTATAAAAGCATCTTCTTGCATTACAGCTGTTCTGCATGCATCATAAATTTCTTGTTTTAATTTTTCAGTCCATATTTCTGGATTTTCACTTACAAATTCCTTAAACAATCTTATCATTGAATTGCAATGTAATGTTTCGTCTCTGACAGACCAGGTTATAATTTGACCCATGCCTTTCATTTTATTGTGTCTTGGAAAATTAAGTAATATTGCAAAACTAGCAAAAAGCTGAACACCTTCGGTAAATGCACTAAAAATAGCTAGTGTTTTTGCTATGTTGTGCAGTGAGTTAACATCACACT
>CAZABF010000018.1:0-6821 GCA_964483495.1 uncultured Candidatus Pelagibacter sp.
GCACTAACGACACATACCTTTTCAGGGTACTGCTCTACTACTGAGCTACAAGGCCATCTAAAATCTAAAAATTATTCTTCCTTTAGTTAGATCATATGGAGTAACTTCAACTGTAACATTGTCTCCTTGTAATACTCGAATTCTATTTTTTCTTAATTTCCCAGCTGTATGTGCAGTAATGATATGATTATTTTCTAACTGTACACGAAACATAGCATTAGGAAGTAAGTCAATAACTTTTCCCTTGAATTCAAGCGTATCTTGTTTTGCCAAATCTAACTTCTCCTTATTCTAGATTTTATACTTTGAGCATGACCAATTAAACCTTCATACTCGGCAAGAGTTATAGCTTTCTTACCAATAACTTCAATGCCTTTTTTTGATAATTTTATGTAGCTTATTTTTTTATAAAATTCACCGACATTTAGTCCTGAAGAAAATTTTGCGGATCCAAGTGTTGGCAAAACATGGTTTGTTCCGGCATTGTAATCTGTGACTGCCATTGCAGAGTATTTTCCAATACAAATGCTTCCTGCATTATTTATTTTATTAATTAATTTTTTATAATTTTTTAAATTTAATTCTAAATGTTCTGGTGCTATTTCATTAATTGAATCAATTATTTGTTTATTGTTATAAACTCTAATAATTAATCCATTTTTCAAAAGACTTTTTTTTGCAATATCTTTTCTTGGTATTTTATCTAATTCATCCTTTAAAGATTTTTTTAAAGATTTTATAAAATCTTGATTGTTTACTATCAATATACATTGTGAATTAGTATCATGCTCTGCTTGACCAATTAAAGATGTCAAAACTTCTTTTAAATTTGTATTTTTATCTGCTACAACAGTAATTTCACTTGGTCCAGCTATCATTCCCTCAATTCCAACATCTCCAAAAACTTCTTTTTTAGCTCTAGCAACATAATCATTTCCTGGTCCAACAATTTTGTTTACTTTTTGAATATATGCTAAACTTGCTATAGCTTGACTACCACCAGCACTCATGATTTCTGAGATGCCACATTTTTTTGCAGCATACATTACAGCAGGATTTAATTTTCCATTTGATCTTGGATTTGCAAGCACAACTCTTTTTACTCCAACAATTTTTTTTGCTAAAATGGCGTTCATTAGTAACGTTGAGGGCAAGTTAGAAGGCACGTATATACCAACTGATTGAATAGGAATATATCTATATTCAATTTTGTTATTTTGTTTATCCAAATATTTAATATTTTTAGTTTTTTGCAATGAATGAAATTTCAAAATTCTAGAATAAGCAAAATCAATTGCATTTTTGATTTTGGGATCTAAAGATTTTATTGAACTATTTATCTCTTTTTTTGTTGGTTTTAATTTAGTATTTTTACTAAATTTTTTTTCATACTTTAATAGTGCTTTTTTTTTATTTTTTTTAATATCCCTAACAATTTTAATTACAATATCTGTATTAACTTTACTTCTAGATCTTCGTTTATTGATTATTAGTTTTAATCTTGATAAATAATTTGAATTTTTACAGTCTAATACTTTAATCATTTAATTTATTTTGATCTTCAAGAGTTATCTCCAAAACCTCTGTAAATAAGGTTATAAATGCATTATTTTTAAATAAAAGAGTAATCTCAAAATTTTCTTTTACTTTAAAAAGGTCAATTGCCAACAGTTCTAAAATAATATTCTTGTCATTTTGATCAATATTTTTTGATTTTACACCATCTACAAATTCGAACTTACAAATACTTTTAATTTTTTGATTTTTATCTTTTTCTTTATTTAATCGTTTAATTGATAATAAAAATAATTTATTTTTTTTTAAAAATTTAATCTCATCAACTTTCACTTCTCCGTCTGAACAACATGCGGATATTACTTGAAGTCCATTTGGATCTTTGGCTATAATTTTTGCAAGATATTTTTTATCATTCATTTAGGAAACTCTTCTAATATTAGCTCCTAGTTTTTTCAATTTTTTTTCTATTTTTTCATATCCTCTATCTAAATGATATATTCTAGAAATTATTGTTTGCCCTTTAGAGATAATTCCAGCAAGTACTAAAGCAGCTGAGGCTCTAAGATCACTTGACATAACCTCTGCCCCAATAAAGTTTGTGTTACCTTCGATTATTGCTGTACTATCTTTAATGGATATTTTGGCACCAAGTCTTTGGAGTTCCATAACATGTATAAATCTTCCTTGAAAAATATTTTCTGTAATTGAACTAGTGCCATTAGCTTTACAAAGAAGTACCATAAATTGAGGCTGTAGATCTGTAGGAAAACCATCATACTCTTTAGTTATTATATTATTTACACTCTTAATTTTTTTTGGCCCTTTTATATGAATTTTATCTTTAGTAGTTTTAATTTTTGCACCCACTTTTTTCAACAAGTTCAATTCTGTTTGAATTAATTTAGGATTGAAATTTTTTATTAACAAATCTCCTTTTGTAAGAGTTGCTGCTACACAAAATGTTCCTGTTTCTATTCTGTCACCCATCACTGAGTAAGTTATTTGTTTCAGGGAACTAACGCCTATTATTTGACATGTTCTTTTTCCAATCCATTTTATGCTTGCACCAGCTAATTTAAGAAAATTTGTTAAGTCTTTTATTTCCGGTTCAATTGCGCAATTCTTTAATGTGGTTCTGCCATTTGCCAAAACTGCTGACATAATAAGTTGCTCAGTTGCCCCAACACTTATCTTGGGAAATTTAATATTATTTCCTTTTAGTTTTCCGTTCGACTTTGCATGAATATAACCTTTTTTTATTTCATATTTCATTCCAAGTTTTTTTAGAGCATTCAAGTGCAAATTTATTGGTCTTCCTGAATTACCATTTAAAACGCACCCACCAGGAAAACTAGTGATTGATTTATGGTGTTTTGAAACCATTGGGCCCAAACTTAGTATGCTGGCTCTCATGGTTTTCGTAATGGAATAACTGCTAATGTATTTTTGATTTTTCGTCTTTGAAATTTTTACAGTTTTTTTTTTATTAGAAAACTGAATTTTTGATCCAAGAGATTTCAAGAGATTTAACATAGTATCTATATCTCTAACTCTAGGAAGATTCTTTATAACAACCGGTTTATCAAATAGTAATGTAGAAGCAAGAATTGGAAGTGCAGCATTTTTTGAGCCACTAATTGAGATTTGTCCCTTGATTTTACAAGGACCTGAAATCAAAAATTTATCCATTTTATTTTATTTTTGCGACTTGTATAGTTGTCTGACCTTGGTATTTTCCTTTTTTAGATGCGTAAGTAGTTTCTGGATCTGTATCCGATTTAAAAAACAAAAATTGAGCAATACCTTCATTAGAATAAACCTTGGCAGGATTAGGAGTCGTATTTGACATCTCGATGACAATGTTTCCTTCAAACGAATTTTCAATTGGTGTAACATTAACTATAACCCCACACCTAGCGTAAGTACTTTTTCCAACACAAATACAAAGGACATTTTTTGGAATACGAAAGTATTCAACTGTTTTTCCAAGAGCAAAACTATTGGGGGGTATGATGCAATAAGGGCCTTTTCTTTCTACAAAGTTATCATCTGAAAAGTTTTTTGGATCAACTAAAGAATTATTTACATTAGTAAAAATCCTGTAATCATCAGAAATCGATACATCATATCCCATTCCAGACAAGCCCTTTGAAATAACTCCTTTAGAAACTTGTTCCTCTAAAAAAGGCTCTATCATGTTGTGTTCTTTACACATTTTTTTTATCCAAGAATCTGGTTGAATGGACATCTCTACTTATTATTTTTTTTTTGTTTCTTTTGAAAAATTTTTCTTTTTCTTAAATTTTTTTTTAATGCAATTTCTAATTTGCTAATCTTATCTTTTTTATTCATTTACTTCTTATCAGGATTGGTAAGATGATCCAGTGTGATGACCTGGTCTAATGGAATAGTTTTATCTTGCTCTTTTTCTTTCTCAAAACCTGTTTTAGCTTGTTTCTTGGCTCTTTTTTCTGCAAGCTTTTTCTCTCTCTTGGCTTGCTTTTCCATTGCTTTGGCTCCTCGTGTGCTTTTATAATCGTAATGAATTCCCATAACATTTCCTTATCTATGATATAGCCTGTTTTTTAATAAAAAAAAATGGCAATAATTTGAAAATTTTTATTTTATACACTAAAGTTTAGATTAAATAGCCCCTATAGTTAAATGGTATAACGTGACCATGGTAAGGTTAAATTTCAAGTTCGATTCTTGATGGGGGCACCAACTAAAATTTAAATTTTTTTTTAAAAAATAAAATAAGTAGATTTTTTAAAGTTCTAAATATTTCTATTTTAGGTATTTTGGAAAAACCTTTTTGTCTGTCTCTAAAAATTATTGGAATTTCTTTAATTTCATATCCAAGTTTATCAATTTCAAATAGTGTTCCCATAAAAAAACTATAACCTTTATTATTAACTTGATTTAAGTGAAAATTTTTAAGTTTTGAAAGATTAAAACCTCTATATGATGTAGTGAATTCACTTGAATTAATTCGCAAGATATTTCTAATTAATTTATTTCCAAATTTACTCATAGCTAGCCTTTTACCGGACATTAAACAACTTCCTCCTTCCACGTATCTTGATCCAATAACAAAAGGAAACTCACTCAAATAACTGACAAAATTATTAATTTCTTTTGGATCATGAGATAAATCCGCATCCATTGTAATTAAATAATCATAATTATTTGAAAGTGCAAATTCATAAGCTTCTTTGTGTGCTGTGTCTAATCCAGATTTTGAATTTCTTATTTTTAAAAAAATATTACTATACTCTTTTTGCAAATCTTTAATTTTAACATACGTATGATCTGGTGATTGATCGTCTATTATAAAAATATCTACTTCTAAGTTATTTTCATTTATAGAACGAATAAGATGTTCTATATTATCTTTTTCGTTATATGTTGCGGTAAATATTAATATTTTTTTTTTAACTAACATTATATAACTAAATATATCAATGAAAAAACCTATTGCAATAATGGTTGGAGGAACTGGTCAATTTGGCATAACTCTTTCAAAACGTTTATTAAAAGAAAAATTTAAAGTTATAATTACAACAAGATCATTAAGTAGAGCAAAAAAGAAGCTAAATAATAAAAAACTTGATCTAAAAAAATTAAATATATTAAGTAAACCACAAATAAAAAAACTATTATTAAAATATAATCCAAAAATAATATTTTATTTGGCAGGACAAAGCTCTCCTGGGAAATCTTTTTATTCTAAAAAAGAAACTTATTTTAGTAATTTTATTGGGTGCAGAAATTTTTTACAAATTATAAAGAAGTATAAAATATCAAGTAAATTTATAAATTTTTCTTCATGCGAAATATATGGCTCTCATAAAAAAAAAATAAATTTGAAAAGTAAAAAAAAACCTATAAGTCCTTATGGTTTTGCTAAATTAAAAGCTCACATTGAAACAAAAAAATACAGAGAAAGTTTTGACTTAAAGTTTTACAATGCAATAATTTTTAATACAGAATCTGTTTATAGACCTAAGAGTTACTTAATACCAAAAATATGCTTAGCGGCAATTAAAGCAAAAAAAAATGGTTTAAAAACAAAATTTGGAAATATAAAAATTGCAAGAGAATGGAACTGGTGTGAAGATCAATGTAAGTATTTATTAAAATTCATCCAAAAAAAACCTCAGGATTTTATTTTATCAAATGGAAAATTTTTTTATGCAAGTCAAATGTTAAAGTTCGCTTTCGAATATTTTAAACTTGATTACAAAAAATTTATTGTAATTGATAAAAAATTTATAAGGAAGGCCGATTCAAAAATCAAAAAATCTAATTTTTTGATATGTCTAAGAAGAAATAAAATTAAAAGAATTGATAAAATTTATGGTAAAAAACTTATACATAAGATAATTCATCATTACTTAAATGAAAAAAAACATTAATTTTTATATTTTTATTTACCTGTCTATACTTTTTTTGTTTTCAGTATTTTTTTTATACCAAAAACATGATGTGGCAAATGACTCAACTATTTCTGAATGGTTAATAAACTATGAAGGTGGCTTTACAAAAAGAGGACTCATAGGACAATTTTCAATATATTTATCTAACTTTTTTATAATTAAACTACGAGATACAATATTTATTTTGCAAATTTTGTTGGTTGGAATTTATTTTTTTCTAATTTATCATTTTCTAAAAAATATTTTTTATAATAAAATTTTTATTTTTGCTATCTTTACGCCTATTTTCATTCTTTATCCTGTCGCTGAAATAGAAGTTTTAGCCAGAAAAGAAATTTTTATTTTTATTTACTTGTTAACATATACTTTTATACCGATTGAAGAAAAAAAGTATAAATTTTATTATAAATTTTTTTTATTTCCTGTCGCAGTATTAATTTGGGAACCAGTAATTTTTTTTATTCTATTTTTTTTCTTTTTAGATTTAATTGAAAATAATATAAAAAAAATAAATAAATTATTTTGTTTTCAAATAATTTCTTATTTTCCATCAATATTATTAGCATTATATATAGCTTTAAATCCTATTTCTGAAGAAAGTCATAACTTAATGAGAAGTTCGCTTATGGAAAATTTTAATGAAAACTGTTATATGTCCTGTGAACTTTTAAAAACTAAGTCTTCAATTTACCAACAGTTCCAAGGTAATTTTGATAAATATTCAATTGAAATTTTTGTAAGATATATATTAATTATTATTATTGGATTTGGTCCACTTTTCATTTTATTATTTAATTCAAAATTAAAAAATAAAATTTTTTTTCTTGATAAATTTAATAACCTATTGTTTCCATACTTAATATT
>CAZABF010000018.1:6921-9195 GCA_964483495.1 uncultured Candidatus Pelagibacter sp.
GCATCTTTTCCGGGATATAGAATTCCCTACAAAACTTTAAAAATAATTTTGAGAGACTAATTATTTTATTTGTATATTTTTTTTTTAAGTAAAATTGAAATAATTATTAATAAAATAAATGCTATTAACGGATAATAAATATCTTTTGTAGTTAAAATATCAAAAAGATTTGGCATTTGTTCATTATCATTAATGATTTTTTCTATTCCGTTTCCTAGACTTGTGCCTATAAAAAGTTGAGGCATCAAACCAATAAATGTTGCAAAAAAATAATTTTTTAATTTTACTTCAAATAAGCATGGTAAAATATTTTGAATAAAAAAAGGCAAACCTCCAACAAATCTGTATATAAGCATAAAATTAAACTCATTTTTTTTAAATTTATTTTTAAGATTTAAAAATCTTTGAGAAAATTTTTCAATGATTAGTTCTTTAAAAATATAATTTGCAATTATGTATAAAAAAGTTGCTCCAACTGTTAAAGAAAAGGTAACTATAATTGTACCTAACCATTTACCAAACAAAAAGCCACCAACAAGAAATATTGGACTTCCAAATCCAAGTAAGACTACCCAAATAATTGTGAATAAAATAAAAAATATGCTTATTAGAATTAAATTTGAATTTTTATATAAATATAACCTATCCGTGTTATTTTTTATAAATTCATAACTTGATATATCGCTTATTGAAAACTTGCTAAAAATTAGCAAAAGAAATGAAATTATTATAAAAAAGTATAACAAAGTGAAAAATAATTTAATTTTTTTTGCTTTTTCCATATATTTATCTGAAATAAAATTAGCTGTACTTTATTACACTTATTTCTTATAACTACCGAAATTTTATTTACATTTTATTAACTTATTATGAAAAGAACATATCAACCAAGCAGATTAGTAAGAAAAAGAAGACATGGCTTTAGATCTAAAATGAGAACTAAAGGAGGAAAAAAGTTGCTGGCAAGAAGAAGGGCAAAAGGAAGAAAAAAACTTACTGTTTAATGAGTATCAGATTATCGAGTCTCTCAAAAAATGAAGATTTTAAATCACTGCTAAATGGGAAAAAAATATCTAACAAATATCTAACTATTTTCTTTAAAAGTCTTTCTGGTAAAAGTAATAAATATTTAAATATTAGTTTTGTAGCACAAAAAAAACTAGGTAACGCAGTTAAAAGAAATAAAATAAAAAGAAGACTAAAAAATATAATGAATCAAATTTTAAAAATTTCAAAAATAAATTTAAACTATTCTTATCTACTTATTGCAAAAAAAAATATTATAGATGCAAACTTTTTTGATATTAAAGAAGTTATGTTAAAAGATTACAAAAAAATAAAATGATGAAAATTTTTTCAAAAACTTTAATTATATTAATAAAACTTTATCAATTAGTTTTATCACCTGTGCTAGGAAATAATTGTAGATATCAACCAACTTGTTCTGAGTATTTTATAGATAGTTTAAGAGTGTTTGGTTTTTTTAAAGGTTGTATTTTAGGAACAAAAAGAATTTTATCATGCCATCCAATAAAAATACTAGGTGGTGGTGATGGATTTGACCCAGTAAAAAAGAAAAGAAATTAAATGGATTCAAAAAATGTCATTGCAGCAATATCTCTCAGTGCAGCGGTAATTATTCTTTATAGTCTTTTCTTTGCGCCAAGCCCACAAGATTTAAAACAAGTTCAAGAAGAAAAAAATCAAGTTACACAATCTACAGAGGCTCCAAGTTTAGAAGTTGAAGAAAAAGTATTAGAAATTTCTAGAACTGAAGCAAAATCTATAAATCAAAGAATAGAATTTGAAAATATTAGTATAAAAGGATCGGTATCTTTAAAAGGAGGTGCAATTGATGACTTAATATTTAAGAAATATACGAAAACATTAAATGGGAATGATCAAGTAATTTTATTAAATCCTCGAAATTTAAATAATGGATATTATGTTGAAACTGGCTGGGCAACGAATAGCGAAAATATAGATGTCCCTAATAGTAAAACAATATGGAAAGTAATAGGAAATAATAAGCTGACGCCTAATAATCCTATCAAACTTAGATGGGAAAATGATCAAGGAATTATATTTGAAAAAATAATAAGTATAGATGATGAATATTTATTTACAGTTAATCAGTCAATAAAAAATACAACAGAAAAAAAATATAATTTTTATTCATATGGTCAAATTGTAAGAAATACTGCGCCTGAAGTAACAAATTTTTATATTCTTCATGAAGGTCTTCTTGGAGTATTTGATGACCAATTAGTAGAA
>CAZABF010000018.1:9295-11248 GCA_964483495.1 uncultured Candidatus Pelagibacter sp.
ATTGATTATTTTTTTAAAATTTCAGGTAATTTTGGAATAGCAATTATTTTAATTACAATTTGTATAAGATTAACATTTTTTCCACTTGCAAATTACTCTTTTAGATCAATGGCAAAAATGAAAGTTCTTCAGCCAGAAATGACAAGATTAAAAGAACTTCATAAAGAAGATAAGGTAAAATTACAGCAAGAAATGATGGCATTATATAAAAAAGAAAAAGTTAACCCTGTGTCGGGTTGCTTGCCAATTTTAATTCAAATACCATTCTTTTTTGCAATCTATAAAATGTTATTTGTAACTATAGAAATGAGACATCAGCCTTTTTTTGGATGGATACATGATTTATCAGAAAGAGATCCTACTTCAGTTTTCAATTTATTTGGTTTAATACCTTGGGATCCTCCATCATTTTTATTAATTGGTGCTTGGCCTTGTCTGATGGGAATTTCAATGTTTTTACAACAAAAACTTAATCCTGCTCCTCCAGATCCTATTCAAGCAAAAATATTTATGTTCTTTCCACTTTTTTTAACAGTCATATTGGCCCCATTCCCATCTGGCCTAGTGATTTATTGGACGGTTAATAACATTTTAACAATGGCACAACAGGTTGTTATTATGAAAAGAACAACGGTTAAAACAGTACAATAAATGAATTTGGAAAAAATATTACCCACCAATGGTCCATCCATCAATGAAGTTAAAAAATATATTGATAAATATTCAGGCGAAATAATAGTAATTAAGTGTGGTGGATCAGTGCTACTTGATGAAAATTTATTTAAACAATTTATTGAAGATATATCGGTAATATATAAGTTAGGTTTATCAACAATAGTTGTTCATGGCGGTGGAAAAAATATAAAAAAAAAACTTGATATTATAGGTTTAGAGTCAAAATTTATTGATGGTTTAAGAGTTACTGATGAAAAAACTATTAAAGTTGTTGAAGAAGCGCTTTTAGAATTAAATTTTGAAATTATAAATAATTTAAGTAACTATCAAGCTAATGCACAATCAATTAGTCCTAAAAAAAATAATGTAATTAAGATTAAACCTGAAAGGCAAGATCTAGGATATGTTGGTTCACCAAAAGAAATAAATTCGATCGCTCTTTTAGAAATAATAAAAAATAAAAAAATTCCAATAATTGCACCTATGGGTACTGGAAATGATAAGAAAATTTATAATATAAATGCTGATATTGCAGCCGGTGCAGTTGCCAAAGAGCTCAATTCAAGAAGATTGCTGCTTATGACTGATGTTGAAGGTGTTCTTGATAAAAACAAAAAACTAATTTCTGAAATTAATTCTAAAGTTGCGGAAAAAATGCTTAAAGATGGTGATATTTCTGGAGGCATGATTCCAAAAATCAATACTTGTCTAGATGCAATAAATAATGGAGTAACAGGTGTTGTAATTGTTGATGGAAGAAAACCTCATTCAATTTTATTTGAATTATTTTCTGACAAAGGTGCCGGAACTTTAATCAGAAAATGAAAGAACTTAAAAATATCAAAAACATTTTATTTGACTTAGATGGTGTTTTATACCAGGATTTAGAATCTGTATTCGGCCAAGTAAGTAAAAAAATGACTGAATATATTTCAAAAAAATTAGATTTAGATTTAAAAAAAGCTAAAGAATTACAAGCAAGTTATTTTCATAAATATAACACAAGTTTAAATGGACTCATGATTCATCATGATATTAAGCCTGAAGAATTTTTAAAATATGTTCATAATATAGACTTATCTTTTATGAAAAAAGATTTAATATTAAAAAAAGAACTCGAAAACTTAAATTTAAAAAAATTTATTTTTACCAATGGTAGCAAAGAACATGCAAATAATATAACGACACATTTAGGTATTAATGACTTATTTAATGGATTATTTGATATTGTGGACGCTGAGTTTAGTCCAAAACCGACTGCTAAAGCTTTTGATTTAA
>CAZABF010000019.1:0-11018 GCA_964483495.1 uncultured Candidatus Pelagibacter sp.
TCAACTTTTTTATTTAATTCCATATTCAATTTTTAAATTAATTTAATTAATTTAAAAACAAATTAATAAAAAATTAGGCTGGTTTATTCATAGAATTAAAGAATTCTGCATTATTCTTTGTATTTTTCAGTTTTGAATTAATAAATTCAATTGCATCCATTGGTCCCATTGGCGCAATAATTCTTCTTAAAATATTCATTTTTTGCAAATCATTATTATCAAAAAGCAATTCTTCTCGCCTTGTTCCAGATTTAGTAATATCAATAGCAGGGAATATTCTTTTTTCTGATATTTTTCTATCTAAAATAGTTTCACTATTGCCGGTTCCTTTAAATTCTTCAAAAATTACCTCATCCATTCTGCTACCAGTATCTATTAATGCTGTTGCTATAATTGTAAGTGACCCACCTTCTTCTATGTTTCTTGCTGCACCAAAAAATCTTTTCGGTCTTTGTAGGGCATTAGCATCAACGCCACCTGTTAGTACTTTGCCCGAACTAGGGACGACCGCATTGTAGGCTCTTCCTAGCCTAGTTATAGAATCTAATAATATAACAACATCTTTTTTATGTTCTGTAAGTCTTTTTGCTTTTTCTATAACCATTTCAGCTACCGCAACATGTCTTTGGGCCGGTTCATCAAAAGTTGAACTTATAACTTCACCCTTAACGGTTCTTTGCATATCGGTTACTTCTTCTGGTCTTTCGTCAATCAGCAATACCATTAAATAACATTCTGGATGATTTGCTGTTATTGAATTCGCTATACTTTGGAGTATCATTGTTTTCCCCGCTTTAGGCGGAGAGATTATTAAAGATCTTTGACCTTTTCCAATCGGACTTACTAAATCAATTAATCTTGCCGTTAAATCTGGTTTTTTTTCAACTTTATTACTTTCAACTTCTAAAGTTATTTGCTTATTAGGATATAATGGAGTTAGGTTGTCAAAAGCAATTTTATGTTTTGATTTTTCTGGAGATTCAAAATTAATTTTATTTACTTGCAATAATGCAAAATATCTTTCACCATCTTTTGGCGCTCTTATGGGTCCTTCGACTGTGTCTCCGGTTCTTAAGCCAAATTTTCTGATTTGATTAGGGCTTATATATATGTCATCGGCTCCAGGTAAATAATTAGACTCCATAGCTCTTAGGAAACCAAAGCCATCTTGTAGAAGTTGAAGAACTCCGCCACCAGTTATTTCTTCACCTTTTTCGGCAAGTTTTTTAAGTATTGCAAAATATATTTCTTGTCTTCTAAGAGTGCTTGCGTTCTCTATTCCTAGCTTTTCAGCTTCATCGATTAACTGTTCTGAGCTTTTCTTTTTTAAATCTTGTATATTCATAATTAAAGGAGGGCTTGTTAGATGTTAGATGATGACAATATATATATTATTATATAAATTTCAACCCTAGATTGGCTTAAAAATAACAATAAAAATAATCAATATTAATATAATTGTTGGGACTTCATTAATAATTCTAAAGAATTTTGATGTTTTTGTATTAGTTTTTAATTTAAGAGATTCTAAACATGTTCCTAAATATTCATGATAAATGGTAAGAAATATTACTAGGGCTAGTTTTGTATGCATCCATAATTGTGAAAAAATATCTAAACCATTAATATAAATTAAAATTATACCAAATAGCCAAGCTGTAATCATCGCCGGTCTCATTATGTAAAAATATAGCCGTCTTTCCATAGTTTCAAATATATCTGTTGCTTCTTTTTTTTCGGAATTTTCAACATGATAAACAAAAATTCTTGGAAGATATAACAGGCCTGCCATCCAAGATATAACTGCAATTAAGTGTAAAGATTTAAATAATAAATAAGAATTCATAATTTAATTTAAACAAGGGCATTTTGTAAAATTTGATGGACATCTATTTTTTGGAGGATACAGGCTATCTGTTAATTTATAGTCCTCATTATTTAAAATAAGATCTGACAACCCATCTATAAAATTTTCATTAACTCCTAAAGCTTCAATTCTGGTGTAGTTAGTGCAGCCATTGTTTCTTGCTAATTTTTTATATTCTATATCTAATTCAACCAATGTTTCAGAATGTTCCGAAACAAAAGCTATTGGCACTATAACTAGGTGTTTTTTTAATTTTGAATTTTCAACTATTACCTCTTCTGTTGATGGTCCTATCCATTTAAGAGGACCAACTCTACTTTGATAACTTAATATATAATCAGCATTAACATTTTTTATTTCATCCATAATTTTTTTTACAGTTTGTTCTGTTTGCCATTGGTAAGGGTCGCCTTTCTTTATGTTTTTTTCTGGAAGGCCATGAGCAGAAAAAATTAATTTAAAATTGTTTAAATCTTTAATTTTTTCCATAATCAATTTTGAATGTGCTTTTATAAATTTTTTATCTTCCGGATAACAACAAATTGTTTTCGTTATTATATTTAAATTATTTTTACTTGCTATCTCTTTCCACTCTAATAATGAAGATCCTGAAGTTGCTGCTGAGTACTGCGGGTATAATGGAAGTAATATTGTTTCGTTTGGATTAAATTTTTTTACTTCTTGTATTGTTTGGGACGCCCTTGGGTGCCAACACCTCATAACAACAAAGGTTTTGTATTCTGTGTTGTTTTGCTTTGCATTTAATGAATTTTCTAAAGAATTTGCTTGGTCTATAGTTAATTTTAAAATAGGTGAAGACCCCCCAATTTCTTGATAAATTTTTCTTGCAATGGGTGCCCTTTTTTTAGAAATTAATTTTGCCAAAGGATATCTTATAAGTTTTGGTAGATTTAAAATTGCAGGATCGTTGAATAAATTAAATAAAAAGGGTTCCACATTTTCTAAACTATCGGGTCCCCCTAAATTAAATAATACAATTGCTTTCTTCATTTATAATTTCTTACAATATTAATTAATTCACCAACCATTTCTGTTTTGGTTTCGGGTAAAATTCCATGTCCAAGATTAAAAACATATGGGTGATCTTTAAAAATACTTAGATATTTTTCTGCTTCTTTTTTTAATGTTTCTTTGTCCTTTAATAATATTTTAGGGTTTAATCCTCCTTGGATAGGTATTTTTATTTCTTTAATTATTTTCTTGGGATCAACATTATAGTCAATATTTATCATATCTGGACTAACAGCATCACAAAATTTTTTATAATCTCCTATTCCTCTTGGAAAACAAATGACAGGAACGCCTAGTTTTTTAACATAATTTACAAGATTCAAAGTTGGTTCGTATATATATTCTGAAATATTATTTTTTAATAGTCCGGCCCAACTATCAAAAATTTGTATTATCGTAGCTCCGGATTTAATTTGATTTTCAATATGAATTTTAAGAAATTTTTCAATTACAATTAATAATTTATTTATTAATAATTTGTCATTAAAAAAACTTTTAGATAAATTTTTTTTGGGGGACATTTTGTTAATCATATAAACCAATATTGTCCATGGAGCGCCTACAAAGCCAATTAAATCTTTATTTTTTAAAATAGGATCATTAGATATATTAGATATAGATTTATAAATTGGATTTAACTTATTATTAAATTCTGTTTGACTAATATTTGAAAGTTTGTCTAAATTTAATTCACCTAATTTGGGTCCTAATCCTTTTTCAAATCTAACCTCCTGACCAATGCCATACGGCAACATTAAAATATCAGAAAAGATTATTGCGGCATCAAATTTAAATCTCTTAATTGGTTGTAGTGTTATTTTTGTAGACAAATTTTCATTCAAACATAATTTAATAAAATCTGGATTTTTAGACCTAATTTCTCTAAACTCAGGAAGGTATCTTCCGGCTTGTCTCATTATCCATATAGGTTTTGTTTTATGGTTTTTATTTTTTATGCAGTCTTGGATTGGAGTCATATAATAATTATATATATAAGCTTTAGTATTTGTTTTATATCCTGTTAATATAGGGAGTTATTAATTTTTAACATTTTACCCACCAAATATTAACAGATAAAAATAATAAAAAGTTAAGACAAATAGCCATTTTTTTTTAAATTCTGGGGTAAATAAACAATTATGTATATTAATTATTAAGATGTTTGTTTATGTTAATAACTTGAAAGATATTCGAGCAAAAAATAAAATAAAAATAGTTATTAATTTTTAACTTATTTATTAAATTATTATAAACATTTTATACATGAATATTAAACACGATATTTACCTTATTTCGGATTCAACTGGAGAGACAATTGATCGAATATTTTTGGCTTTAAAAGCACAGTTCATAAATTTTAAATACAATGACCATCAATTTTCTTTTACAAGAACAGAAAACCAAATAGAAAAAATTCTAGAATTAGCCAAAAAACAAAAAGAACCAATAATTCTTTACACAATAGTAGATCATAATCTTGCAAAACATTTAGAAGAAAAAGCTAAGAAATTTAATATTCCATGTTTTAGCGTCCTTGGGGATTTAATTTTAAACTTTTCTAAATTATTAAAACAAAAAGCCTCACACCTACCAAGTGGACAACACACGCTGGAAGAACACTATAAAAGGATAGAAGCCATACAATTTACAATGAATCATGATGATGGAAATATGATTCATGACTTAGAAAAAGCCGATATAATTTTACTAGGCGTTAGCAGAACAAGTAAAACACCCACATCTATCTATCTTGCAAACAGAGGATACAAAACTTCAAACATCCCACTAATTAGTGAAAATTCAATACCAGATTTTTTGAAAGAAAAACCAAAATTAAAATGCGTGGTTGGTTTGACAGCAGAAGCAGAAAGATTAATTGATGTTAGAAAAAATAGAATGATGGCACTAAAAGAAGAACATGGAACCAATTATACAAATATTGAAAAAATAGAATTAGAAACAAAAAATGCAAAAAAAGCTTTTAAAAAATATCAGTGGCCAGTTATTGATGTTACCAGAAGGTCAGTTGAGGAAATATCGGCCTCAATTATAAAAATTTATGAAATAAAAAATCAAAATGAATAAAATAATTCTTGCATCTAATAGCAAGGTAAGGAAAAAAATTTTAAATAAAAATGGAATAGAATGCAAGGTTTTTCCATCCAATGTTAATGAGGAATCAGCAAAAGAAGGTTTAATAAAAGAAAATTCCAGTCCAGAGATAATTTCTAAAAATTTAGCCGAATTAAAAGCTAATAAAATAAGTTTAAAATTTAATAATGAAATTGTACTTGGAGCCGATAGTGTAATAGATATAAATGGAGAATTAGTTTCAAAACCAAAAAATAGAGAAGAAGCATTAAAAATATTAAAAAAACTTAATGGAAAAACTCACCATTTAATAAGTTCAGTTTGTATTTCAAAAAATGGTTCTATGATTTGGAATTATACCGAAAAAGCAGCTTTAAAAATGAAATATATGACCAATCAACAACTCAAAGAGTATTTGTTTAAGATCAAAGATGAAGTTTTGTATTCCTACAATGTGTATCAAATAGAAGGCGAAGGAAGATCTTTATTCTCTAAAATTGAAGGAGATGAAGATACAATTATGGGCTTGCCAGTTAAAAAAATTAAGGATTATCTAAGGAATTTAGAATGAAAAAATATTTAGTTATTGGGAATCCCATAGAACACTCTCTTTCACCCAGGCTGCACAATTATTGGATTAAAAAAAATAATATTGAGGCCGTCTACGATAAAAAAAAAATTAATGAGAGTGATATTAAATCTCTTATTAACGAAATAAAAAATGAAAAAATTAAAGGAATAAATGTAACTGTTCCTTTTAAAAGATCGGTTATTCCATTTATGGATAAACTTAGCTCCGAAGCAAATGAGTCACAATCTGTTAATACAATTTATTTTCAAAGCGGAAAAGTAGTGGGTCACAACACCGATATATCAGGTTTTGAACTTGGAATAAAATATTCAAAATATAATGTTAAAAATAAAACAGCATTTATATTAGGTGCGGGCGGCGTTGTTTCTTCGATAATAATAGCTTTAAAAAAAATGGGAGCAGCCAAAATAATTATAAGCAATAGAACAAAAACTAAAGCCGAAGATCTAAAAAAATTTTTTAGAGATTTAGAGATTATAAATTGGGGAGAAACGCCAAATTTTGATATAATTATTAATGCAACAAGCATCGGTTTAAAAAATAAAGAGGAAATCAATTTAGATTATAGTGGTGTAGGACATAATAAATTTTTCTACGATCTAATTTATAATCCAAAAGAAACAATTTTTTTAAAGAGAGCTAAATTGTTTGGAAATAAAGTCGAAAATGGAAAAATGATGTTTATTTATCAAGCTCATCAAGCATTCACTATTTGGCACAAATTAATGCCAGATATAAATGAAGAAACTATGAATTTATTAGATTAATGATCAAAATTGGCATTTTAGGGGACATAGGATCTGGAAAAAGTTTTGTTGCAAAACAATTTGGATATCCAGTTTTTAATGCAGATAATGAAGTTAGAAAAATTTATAAGAAAGACAAAAAATGCTACACAAAACTTAATAAGGTTATTCCAAAATATATATTGTCGTTTCCAATAAATAAAAAAGAAATTGCAAAATCAATATTATCCAATCAAAAAAATCTTAAAAAAATAATTAAAATTGTTCATCCAATGATTCGCGCGAGAATGAATAAATTTATTAAAAAAAATAAAAAAAAGAAAATAATTGTTTTGGACGTTCCTTTACTTTTAGAAAGTAAAATTACAAAAAAAAATGATATTTTAGTTTTTGTTGGTGCAAAAAAGAATAAAATTATTCAAAATCTTAAAAAAAGAAAAAATTATAATTTGAAAATGATTAAAATCTTAAAAAAATTTCAATTACCTTTAGATTATAAGAAAAAAAAATCAGATTTTATTATTAAAAACAATTTTAAAATAAACCCAGTCAAGAAAAGTGTTAAATTATTGAAAAAAAAAATTTTATATAAATGAAAGAAGTTGTTTTAGATACGGAAACCACCGGTTTATCAGTAAAAGATGGCCATAGAATTGTTGAGATAGGATGCATTGAGTTAGACAATTTAATTCCCAATTCAAATAAATTTCATTGTTATTTAAATCCAGAAAGAAAAGTTTCAGAAAAGGCATTGGAAGTTCATGGATATACCGATAAGTTTCTAGCAGATAAAAAAAAATTTGTTGATGTAGTGGACGGCTTCCTATTGTTTATAAAGGATAAAAGATTGATCATACACAATGCTGAATTTGATATTGCTCACCTAAATAATGAACTTCAAATAGCCGGGAGAAAAAAAATAGATATAAAAAATGTAATTGATACACTAGATATCGCTAGAGATAAATTTCCCGGATCTCAAATTAGCTTAGATGCGTTATGTAAAAGATATAGAATAGATAATTCGAAAAGAGAAAAACATACTGCACTAGTAGACTGTGAATTACTAACAAAAGTTTATATAAATTTAATTGATCAAAAAGAGCCTTCATTAGATTTTATTTCGGGACATCAAGATAATAATGACGTTAAATTTAAGTCTACAACCAATTATTCAAAAAAAATAATTAAACCTTCAGATAAAGAAAAAACTTTGCATAAAGAATATTTAAAAAATTCTCTTAAAAAAAATTATTTTAATTAAGTCTTTGATTGTACAGTTGTTCAAAGTCTACTTTTTTTTCAAATTTAATACCAGGAAAACCCGAGTTACTTAATAAATTTATAAAAATTTTTTCCAAGCTAGGATAAATTTCCTTTTGGACATCACATAAAATTATTTTTTCAATTATTTTTTTATCTTTGATTTGCTCTTCTATTTTTATTATTGAAGCATAGGTAATCTCAAAATAAGATTTATTTTTTGACTTTCCTTTATCCATATAAGAAAGCTTTGTATTTACTTCGATCATCCTATTTTTTAAAGGCTTAGTTGTTATATCAATATTTAAATTATAATTTTTTAAATATTCTTTTACATATAAATAAGTTTCTGCATCTGGAGTTTCAGAAGACATATCTTTTACAAATTGAGTAAGTATTTTAAATTGTTCAGACATTTTTAATTTTTATCATCTATATCCTCGTATTCGCCTTCTATAAAGTTTTTTTTGTTTTTATAATTTTTTTTTGGAATTTTTTTTAAAAAAATTTTACGCGTCCACGGAAAAATTATTAATAACCCCAAAATATCAGTTAAAAAACCTGGGAGTATCATCAACAAAGCCGCAAAAGCCAAAGCAGCACCAGAAATTATTTCGTTCACAGGCACTTCATCTTTGACAAGCTGTTTAATGGCTGATCTTAGCGTGTTTAACCCCTCGTATCTTGCATAATACAATCCAAATATTGCTGTAATTAATATAAGAGAAATTGTATTTAAAGGTCCAATTTGAGAACCAATTTTAATAAAGAGATATATTTCAATAATTGGTATTATAAAAATTAACAATATAATCGTGCTCATTTGTCTTTAATCTAATTTGCCAGTTGAAATTACGCAACATAGTAAATATATTTTATTTATGAATTATAGTTTTGAATATATTGATATAATACTTTTGGCAATGATTGCTGGGTTTATTTTTCTTAGATTAAGAGGCATTTTAGGAAAAAAAACTGGACGCGAAGAGAATATGAGAGCTGCTTTTAATCATGATTTTCCAATAAAAAAGGAAGATTATCAAAAAATAGATGAAAATAATTTTGATGAAAAAGCTAAAGTAGATTTTTTAAAAGGAGCCAAAATTGCATATGAATCTATAGTAACAAGCTTTTCATCCGGCGAACTTAAAAAAATAAAAACCCTACTGGATAAAAAAGTTTTCAATGAATTTAATGATGCTGTTAAGGAAAGAAAAAATAAAGGATTAACATCCGAGACAACTTTTATTGGAATAAATTCAGCTGATATAAAAAATTATAGTCAAATAAATAATATGTTTGAAGTAACGGTTGATTTTGTAAGTGAAATAATTTCCTGCGTTGAGGACGAAGATAAAAAATTAATTTCTGGAGACCCTAAAAAAGTTAAAAAGGTTTATGATACTTGGAAGTTTTCTAGAGATATTAAATCTTTAAGTCCAAATTGGTTACTAATTGATACCCAGGCATAATTGATAAAAAAAATTTCAGATCAAGATAAAAAAGATTGGAAAAAATTTTTAGACAGTAAAGAAAAATTAGAAAACAAAGACAAATCATATTCTAATTCTAAAAAAATCGACGTTTTTACTGAAAAAACAATTGATCTTCATGGATATACACTTGAAGAGGCAAATAAAAAAATTTATGAGTTTATCGAAAACAGTTACTTAATCGGAATTAACAAAATTAATATTATTACTGGCAAAGGTTTAAGATCAAAGAATTTAGATGATCCTTATCAATCTAAAAATTTAAGTATATTAAAATATTCCGTACCTAATTTTATAAAAAATAATTCTGACCTTATGAATAAAATTTTAGAAATAGATTTTGATGCAGTTAACAGCTCGTCAAAGGGAAATTTTGACATAATCCTTAAAACAAAAAAAAATGAAATTAAGTAAAAAAAAGATTAAAGCTAGAATTAGAAAAGGAAAAAAGGACGTTAAAAATAAGGTAAAAAATATTAGAAAAAAAATAAGGATTAGGGTTAGAAAAGGGAAAAAAGATATAAAAAAAAACGTTAAAAACTTTTTTTATTGGATAAAGGGAGCAAAAATAGTTGAGCTTAAAGAGTGCGAAGTAGAAAAAGATCCAGTAAGACCAGAGCTTGATAATGAATTTAGAACAAGTTATGGAAGAAAAATTTATGGCGTCAAATATAAAAATGAAATACACGCTATAATGTGTTTTGCTTTCACAAATAAAATTCCTAAATCAGTCAAAGAATTAGATTTATTTAGCAAAGATGCTTTTTTACAAAGCGTTACCAGAGATCAAAATATTGGAAAGATAGCAATAGCTTATACTGTCTGGTCAACAAAAAAAGGCGGCGGAAAACTAATAGTAAAAGAGATTTATAAATTAATAAAGAAATCAAATCATCTCAACAGATTGGCTACTCTCTCTCCTTTAACTGAAATGGCGCGTAAATTTCACTTAAGCAATGGTGCAGTTGAGGTCCAGGTTAATGAAGAAACTCAAAATTTTGAATACAAAATTATAAAATAAATTTTGATAAATCGGTATCTTTAACTATATCTCCTAGATTATTTTTAACGTAATTCGCATCAATATTGATTTTTTCACCACTTCTATCTGTTGCGGTAAAACTAATTTCATCTAGAACCCTTTCGATTATTGTATGTAATCTTCTTGCTCCAATATTTTCAACTTTTGAGTTTACTTCGTAAGCTAAATTTGCAATCATATCAACGCCATCTTCTGAAAATTCTAAATCAACATTTTCAGTTTTCAATAAAGCCTTATATTGTTTTATTAAACTATTGTCCGGTTCTTTGAGTATTCTTTTAAAATCTTCACTATTTAAAGCATCTAGTTCAACTCTAATTGGTAATCTACCTTGTAATTCTGGAAGCAAATCAGATGGTTTTGCTAATTGAAAGGCACCTGATGCAATGAATAAAATATGGTCTGTTTTAATCGTTCCATATTTAGTACTAACAGTTGTGCCCTCTATAAGTGGAAGTAGATCTCTTTGAACTCCTTCTCGTGACACATCTCCACCAACACGGTCCGTTCTAGCTGAAATTTTGTCTATTTCATCTAAAAATACTATTCCGTTATTCTCCGTAGAATCTTTTGCTGCTTTTACAATTTTATCTTGTTCTATTAGTTTATCAGATTCTTCATTAATCAAAATTTCATGAGATTCTTTTACTGACATTTTCTTCTTTTTAGCTTTTCCTCCCATTGATTTTCCCAACATTTCTGAAATATTAATCATTCCGACGTTGGCACCAGGCATTCCAGGAATTTCAAATTGTGGCATTTGTCCTGTTTCATTAATATCTATATCAATTTCATTATTGTCTAAATCTCCGCTTCTTAATCTTTTTCTAAAACTTTCTCGTGTGGCAACAGTTGCTTTATTTCCAACCAAAGCATCCAAAACTCTTTCTTC
>CAZABF010000020.1:0-10966 GCA_964483495.1 uncultured Candidatus Pelagibacter sp.
AAACTAACAAAGCAGCCGCAGATTCTGCAGCTTGATAAGGAGGAGCGTATCCATATGCAGCATTAAAGTCTTTGTCGAATTTAATACCATTTCCAAAAAACTTATCGCTATAAGTTAGTTCTTTATGCCATTGAGCAGCACATAAAGCATACTCAGAGTTTTTACCATGCTGTTTTGCTAATTTTGAAGCATCACAGTGAGTCATAGCTAACATTGGAACATCAACTTTCATTTCAGATATTTGTCTAATTGCAGTTAAAGCGCCTTTTGAGTGACCTGATACAACTAGCACATCTGGCTTAGTAGCTTTTACTTTAGCTAAAGTTGCCGCCATATCGTTTAACTCTTTTGGTAGTTTGTCATCAATAGTAATTGTTGAACCTGTTCTTTTAGCTGCATCAACAATACCTAATCTCACGTCTTGAGAAAAAGCATCTTGTTCAAATGCCATAGCAATATTAACTGGTTTACCACCATTTTTTTCAACTGCTAAATCTATAGCTACTTCAAGATATTGGTTTGCAGGTGAAAGCACCGCAAATAAATATTTATATCCTTTTGTAAACAATGATCTAGAAGCGCCATTTGCTTCCACCATAGGAATTTTATTTTCCTCAGTTACTGGAGCCATAGCTTTTGTTAAACCAGAACTATAAGGTCCAAGCATATAGTGAACGCCGTCTTGTTTGATTAATCTTTCTGCAAGTTGAGCTGCTCTACCAGAGTTTGATTCATCATCATAATATATAATGTCAAACTTATAAGTTTTACCACCAACTTTAATACCACCCATGCTGTTAATTCTTTCAACAGCTAAGTTGTATCCATTTTTAGTATGTTTTCCGTTGGTAGAATACTTTCCGGTTAATGAAACAGCCGCACCTAAAATAATTTTATCTCCAACAACTTTTGCAAAAGAAATTGTCGAAGTTGATAATAAAAGTGCAATTGCAGAAACAAATGTAATTATAATGTTTTTTATTTTCATTTATTCCCTCTTCATTTTAATTAATTAATTGTTAATTAAACTATTAATTGATTAAAAAAACAATAAGTACATTTAACAATTGAGCTATATCAAATATTAATACTGCTGGGTAATTGCGATAATTATTGCTATTATAATTAAAACACACGCTGAAATTGTGTTTATTGTTTTTGGATTTGCTTTTAACCAAACAATAAGTTTGTTTGCAAGAATTGCATAAGCAACTAAAGATAAAAAATCTAAAACCATATAAGTTATTATTAATATAAAGAATTGAACTATGTAATTCGAATTAAAATCTATAAATTGTGGAAAAATTAACGGAAAGAATGCCCAGGCTTTAGGGCTTGTGCCTGCAACTAAAAAACCATCTTTAAAAAAAGAAAAAATGCTTTTTTCATATTGATTAACTGAACTAATATCTTTTGGTTTGCTTTTATAAAGATCATAAGCCAAATACATTAAATAAATTATACCAACCCACTTAAAAGTATTTAAAAAATTTGGATTGTCTGAAAAAAATGAGCCGATAACAAAAATGACAAGCGTTCCTTGAATAAAATTTGCAGTAATATCGCCCAGCGCTGTCCAAATACATTTTTTAACTCCATAATTCATTGAGTATGAAATGATTACAATTCTTGGTGTGCCTGGTGTGATAAATAGAAAAAGAATTATTTGTAAATATAAGAAATATTTTAGGGGAAGCATTTTGTGGATAGTCCTAAAAAAACCGGGAGCTAAAGATGGCTAGATAGGACTATCTAAAAAGGAGTATATCACACCCCAAAAATATCTCCATTAATCTTTTATTCAAAAATGTTGAATATTTACAAAAATTTATTGATCAAATTGGGTCAATTTGTCCGCTATAGAAAAAATTTAAAAAATCACTATATATGAAATATGAAAAACATAACCATGTACACAGGTCCATTATGTAATTTCTGTGATGCTGCAAAAAGACTCCTTTCTAGAAATAATCTTAAATATGAAGAAATAGATATTTCAACAAAAGATGGACTTAGAGATGAGATGATAAAAAAAGCAAATGGTAAAAGAACTATTCCTCAAATATTTTTTGATAAATATCATGTTGGTGGATATGTTGAGCTAAGAGAGTTAGAAAAAAAAGGTGAGCTAAAAAAAATATTAGAATAGTTTATTCTTTAAGCTTAAAATTTAAACAAACTCCATTATTACAGTATCGTTTACCAGTAGGTTCTGGACCATCATCAAAAATATGACCGTGATGTCCGCCGCAATTCTTACAATGATATTCTGTTCTTGGATATCCTAATAGATTGTCTGTTTTAGTTTCAAAAACACCTGGTAGTGATTTAAAAAAAGAAGGCCATCCTGATCCACTTTCGTATTTTGTAACAGACTCAAACAATGTTACTCCACAGTTAGCACAATGGTAACTTCCTTCTCTTTTTTCACTGTTTAATTCACTTGATCCTGGTGGTTCAGTTCCTTCTTCAAAAAGAATTAATTTCTGTTCAGCTCTTAAATTTGGATTATTTTTTTTCATAATTATTCTATTAATTTTTTTTATTTGAAAGTGTTATGCCTGTAATAATAAATATTGCTCCCCATATATGATAAAACATGAATTTTTCATCAAAAATTAACATTGCCATTATTGCTCCCATGATTGGCATCAAATGTAAAAAAATTCCGGCTCTATTAGCACCAATAATTGAAATTCCTTTTATCCAAAAAAAGAATGCTGCCAACCCTGGAAAAATAACCACATATGCTAAAATTAAATAAAATGGTTTTCCTAATATAATCTGGTTTCCCATGTTCATCTCAATAAAATATATTGGCGTTAAAAAAACTAATCCACAAATAATTACAACTTCTAATAAAGAGACTTGTGAAATTTTATATTTTCTGCTTTTTAAAAGAGCAGAATAAATTGCCCAAGAGAACATGGCAACAACCATAGATAAATCTCCTTTATTAAAATCTAAATTTTTTATTAAATTTAGATCTGCCTTTGTAATAATGAAAATTACTCCAGTTAAAGACAAAATAACTCCTATAATTTGAAAAATATTTGTTTTTTCAATATTTAAAAGTGAAGAAATAAAAATAATCCACACAGGAATAGTTGAAATCATTAAAATTCCACTAATAACTTGAGTGTAATAAAGAGAATAATAAACAATAGAATTGAATATTGTAATGCTAGTAATGCCTAATATTATAAAAAAACCCAAATTATCTAAAATATATTTTTTATTATTTATTATTTCCTTGTAAGTGAATGGAAGTAAAATTAATCCTGCAAAAAACCATCTATAAAAATTTAGAGAAAATGGAGGAATTTGAAACATACTTGCAGCCTTCCCAACAATAAAATTTCCAGACCAAAATATAGTTGTTAGTATTAATATAAAATAAGCTATTTTATTGTTGTTTTTCATTAATTAGGAAAATCTTAAAGAACTATATGGTTTTAAATCTAAATTAGTATTCTCGTCTGAAATCATTTTAGAAATTATTTTTCCAGAGATAGCACCTAAAGTCCATCCCAAATGATGATGACCAAAGGAATAAAAAACATTTTTATAATTTTTAGAAGGCCCTATAACTGGCAGATAATCTGGTAATGTTGGTCTAAAACCTAGCCATTCATCCTCATGATGATCTGGTAGACCATCCAGAAGATATTTTGCATTATCTATTAAATTTTTAATTCTAGATTTTGAAATTGGATTATCTAATCCCCCAAATTCAACTGTTCCAACAACTCTCAAACCTTGTTCCATTGGTGTCATTCCAAAACCTCTATTCTGAAATACAACGGGACGCGAAATTAGATGATCACAACCTTTAAAATGAATATGGTAACCTCTTTCGGTATCTAATGGAATGTTTTCATGTAATTTATCGGTTAATTTTTTTGAAAACGCGCCACAGGAAATTACTAACTTATCGAATATAAATCTTTGAGTTTCAGATCTTAATACAGGTTTATTTTCATCAAAATCTAAATCTTGAATGTTTAATTTTATAAACTTTCCTTCTTTTTTTACAAAATTTTCAAATAGTTTAAGCCAAATTTTTCCAGGATTTCTTGCATGTCTTGCTTTTTTATAAAATACTCCGGCGTGATAAATATTTTTAATATTGGGTTCTAGGTCGTGAATCTCACTTTTGCTCAGCAGTTGTTGCTCAGCTCCTATTTCATTTCTTATATTGATTTCTAACTCTCTACTTTTGAGGTTTTGGTCATTCCAAATATACATAATACCTTTATTTTCTACCAATCCAGATAAATCAATTTCTTCAAATAATTCATCATATGCAGGTAAAGCTAAATCTAATATTTGATGCATATATTTTGCTGTATGCATCATATTTTTTGTACTACAGTTTTTTAAAAATTTTAAAAACCAAGGAATCATTTTTGGAACATAATTCCATTTTAATGCCAAAGGTCCAGTTGAGCTTAGAAGCATAGATGGGACATCTGCTAAAATATCAGGTCTATTTACGGGTACTGAAGCGTATGGTGAAAAATGTCCAGCGTTACCATATGAAGCTGCTTCGCTTCCGGGCTCCTCTCTATCAAACAATGTAACCTGAAAACCTTTTTTTTGTAAAAAAAGTGCATTACATACACCTTGAATTCCAGCACCTATAATTCCAACTTTTAATTTTTTTGTCATTATTTTTTATAATACATTTTTATTTGAAAATATTTAAAGTGACAAATCATACTTAATTTAATTTATGATATTAGCTGGCGACTATAAATCTTTGTACTCATAACTATACCTAGTCCAATCATGGTAGCTAACATTGATGAACCACCATAAGACATGATGGGCAAAGGAGATCCAACTATAGGTAGCAAGCCTAAAACCATTGCCATATTTACAGTGATATAAACAAAAATTGCAGAACCAAATCCGTAGCAAAAGAATTTTCCAAAAAAACTTCTAGATAATGCTCCAATTCTTAAAATTCTAAATATTAAAACTACATAAACTAAAAGTAAAAATATTGATCCTAAAAATCCAAATTCCTCTGAGAACAATGTGAAAATAAAATCTGTATGTTTTTCGGGTAGAAATTCTAAATATCCTTGAGTCCCTTTTAAAAAACCTTTGCCTGTAAGGCCGCCAGATCCAACAGCAATTTTAGATTGTATAATTTGATATCCAGCACCTAACGGATCTTTATCCGGATCAAAAAAAGTTAGAATTCTTAATTTTTGATAAGGTTTTAATAAAGAAATAACAAATGGAGCGGAAATTATAAAAGTTAAAGATGAATAAAAAAAGTATTTAATATTTACTCCTGCAAGCCATAAAACAATTATCCCACTTAAAGCAATTAATATGGCTGTTCCAAGATCAGGTTGGCTTACTACAAGCGCAATTGGTATGAATAAAATCAAAATAGGAACAATAATGTTTTTAATTCTATTTACATTAGAAAACTGAATTCTATGATAATATTTTGCAAAACAAATGATAATTGCAATTTTCATAAGTTCAGAAGGTTGTAAATTTATAAAATATAAATTAATCCATCTTTGAGAGCCTGAAGCAGTTATACCAAATAGTGATGCCCATATTAAAAGTGCTAGAACAACTACATAAAATAAATATCCAAAAGTATGCCATGTTTTAATATTTATAAATGATATAAAAATCATCATAGTAAAAAAAATAACAAATCTTATTATGTGACTTTTAGAATGATATAATAATTCACCTCCATCTGTAGAATACATTGCAAATGAACTTACTATTCCTAAAACCAGTATAGAAAGCAGCATTATATAGTCTAAGGATCTTAGCTTATGAAAAAAAGTTGATCTATCAGATAAAGAACTTTGTATATACATTATGTATTATTAGTTAAATTTTTTTTTTAATTTGTTCTCTTAATTCGTGTCTATCTATAACAAATTTAAATAATTTTTTAGCAATTGGTGCAGCTACTGAGCTTCCAGATCCTCCATGCTCAACTAAAATACTAACTGCATATCTTGGATCTTTATATGGACCAAAAGCTACATACCAAGCATGATCCCTTTCTTTATAAGGAATTTGATTTATTTTTAAATCAAGTTCTCTTTCAGCTTCAGTAATTCTTTTTACTTGTGCAGTTCCAGTTTTTCCTGCAAATTGATACTTGGGATCATCGATTCTAGAAGAAAAAGAAGTTCCATAAATTTCGTTCGTTGACCTAAACATTCCGTCTAAAACAAATTTAACATTTTCCTTGTTTCGGTATAATGCATGATATTTCTTCTTTTTGGTATTAAACAATTTTTCTGGTACTGATAAAAGTTTTGAATTTTCTTCATTGTTTTCTGAAGCAAGTTTCATTTCTTGTTTAATACTTTCAATAGACTCTTCATCATCTGAAATTATTTTTGGGTAAATTTTATGACCCCCATTTGCAAGTTGTGCTGTCATTAAACATAATTGTAAAGGAGTTGTTTGGATATAGCCTTGTCCGATACCATTTATCAATGTTTCTCCTAAATACCAATTTTGACCAATCGCTTCTTTTTTCCATTTTGTCGATGGTACGACACCTTTTTTTTCATTAAAATGACTCCCTAAAACAACATCTCCTAAACCAAATTTTTTTGCCGTTTCATTTAATCTATCTACTCCAAGTAACCTTGCTGCTTCATAAAAATAAGTATCACAAGACTGCTTAATAGCATTTTTAAGTGACATGTATCCATGTCCTTGTTTTTTCCAACAGTGATACTTCGTGCCGTATAGTTCTAATGGGTGCTTATGTCCCCTACAGTTAACTTTCATGTTCGTTGAAATTACATCATTTTCTAGAGCTGAAAGCGCAACAATAGGTTTGATTGTTGAGCCTGGAGAATATAAACCTGAAACAGTTTTGTTTAACAAAGGTTTTAAAGGGTTTTTTTTAATTTCTTTCCATTTTTTTTTTTCAATTCCATATAAAAATAAATTTGGATCAAAAGATGGTGAAGAATTCATTGCAATTATTTCTCCTGTATAAATATCCATAACAGAAATAGATCCTGCTTTTTCATTTAAAAGTTTCTGGGTATATTTTTGAATTTCTGTATCTATTGTAAGTTTTATTGTTTTTCCTTTTTCACCCTCTTGAAAATCTATTTGATTTATTCTTTTTCCATAAGCATTCACTTCAAATCTTTGAATTCCATTTGTACCTATCAATTCATTCTCTAATGCTTTTTCTAATCCTGTTTTACCAACTCTTAATCCTGGCACATTTCTCTGTTTAATTGTTTCGTTGCTAATTAAATCTTCAACGCTTGCTTCAGAAACATAACCTAAAACATGCGTATAAGTTTCGTTATATGGATAGTTTCTACCAACTGTTAAAACAGGTCTTGCTCCTGATAGCTCATGAAGATAAAAATTAATCTTTGTAAACTCATCCCATGTTAAATTTTCAGATACAATTAAAGTTTCCCATGGTTTTTGTTTATTCTTTTTTTTAATTAATTCCTGTAAACGATTATTACTAAAATTTAAAATATCTTTTAATCTAACCATTAAAGTTTTAAAATCTTCTACTTGTTCAGGGACGACATGTAATTGATAAACAATAAGATTCTTTGCAATCCTATTCCCAAAATAATCTTCAAATTCTCCTCTTACAGGTGGGAGTCTTGCCTCTCTTAATCTATTTTTATCTGATAATGTTAAATATTTTTTATTTTCATTAATTTGAAGCGAAAATAATCTCCCAACTATTCCACAAAATATTACTGCTTTTGCGGCTGCAAAAATAAACATTCTTCTATTAACTGTATTTGATTTTCTAAAACCTGAGTCTTCTCCGCTTCCACCAATCATGTTTTAATCCTAGAAATAATTTTTCTATAAATGTCAAAAATATATGCAAAAATATAATATAATAAAAATGTAAATATTATATTTCCAAATATTTTATAATAATTAATTTCAATTGAAAAAAACAATATTAATAAAAAATAATTTATTGAATTTGCAACCAAAATTGTAAACAAAAAATATAACCAATCTTTTATTAAACTTGGTCTTAAAGTAATATTTCTAAGATAGGCAGCGAATCCACAAATAATTAAGTATGTTAAACTACTAATTCCAATTGGAAATCCTAAAACTGCATCGTTAAACATTCCTGCAACAAAAATATATCCGTAACCAAGTGTTTCTATTCTTTTTAAGCTCCAGTAAAAAATTAATATAAAAGGAAAATTAAATGAAAAGTATTGATAATTTAGATAATTAAAATCAAATTCATTAAATACGGATACAAATAACAATATAAGAGGCAAATAGAAAAGAAATGAGTTTCTAATTATACTTTTAAATTTTGAACTCATTAATTATTATCCTCTTCGAATGATACTAACTTGATAAAAGTTAATTGTGATAATTTAGAAAAAAATGTAACTGTTTGTTCTTCTGTATTTTTTTTATTATAAATGCCAACTGGAATTCCTGATTTAAATAATCCACCAGATCCAGAAGTATAAACAATACTTTCATTCTCAATGAAAATTTCACTTTCTAAGTACTCTATTTTTCCATATTGCTTTCCAGTTCCTGATAAAATAGATTGAATATTGCCAGGTTCTATTCCAACTGGAATTTTGCTGTTTAGATCTGAAACAAGTAGAGCTCTAGCGGTAGAATAGTTAACTTCAACAATTTTACCTACTAAATAACTCCCATCTAATACCGCCATTCCAAGTTTAACATTATCTTTGGAGCCTTTGTTCACAATTATTGATTTTAAAAAAGGACTATTATTGTCAATTAAAACTTTAGCAACCATTTCTTTGGAGTTGTAAATATACTCATCAATCGTTTTTTTTAGTCTTTTATTTTCTTCTTTAAGAAATTCATTTTCATATTTTTCAGATTGAAGCAGATTTATTTTTTCTTTAACTATCAAATAATCATTATAAAGATTGTAATGATCTTTAATTTTATTATTAAAATTCTGAATTTTTTTTTCAGGAACAGATATAATAAATGAAGATCTATAAACTACTTCGTTTAAAGTAATTTTAAGATAATTAGTTATAGGTAGATTGATTTTGTTTAAAGTCAACAATCCTATTGAAAAAAAAATTAATCCTATTAGAGAAAATCTTTGTTTGTTACCCTTTTTTAAAAAAGCTGATCGAATAGCTATTACAAAATCATCTCTACTCGTAACCATAATTTTTTAGTACTCAGATAATATGCCCGAAAAAATCTCCTCTTGATCTAAAGCTTTACCTGTACCGATTGCAACACACGCCAAAGGATCATCGGCTACGTGAACAGGCAAACCTGTTTCTTTAGAAAATCTTTTATCAATATTTTTTAACAAAGCTCCACCGCCAGTTAATGTAAGTCCCATATCAACTAAATCAGAAGATAATTCTGGAGGCGTGTTTTCTAATGCATCTTTTACTCCGTCAATCATTTCTTTTAAAATAGGATTTAGCGCTTCAGATGTATCATCTTCGGTTATATTAACTTCCTTTGGAGTTCCAGAGCGTATATCTCTACCTTTAACGGGATACTTGTTATTATTTGTAGGAATTGCTGTACCAATTTCTTTTTTTATTTTTTCAGCAGTGCTATCACCAATTAAAAGATTATATTCTTTTCTCATAAAATTTTGTAGTGCATGATCCATTGCATCACCAGCAACTCTTAGAGAATTTGCATAAACAACTCCTCCTAGTGACATAACTGCCATTTCAGTTGTTCCACCACCAATATCCACTACCATAGAGCCAGTTGCTTCTGAAATAGGAAGTCCAGCTCCGATAGCTGCTGCTATTGGTTCCTCAATTAACTGAACTCTTCTTGCTCCAGCTGCAAGTGCACTATCTTGAATAGCTTTTCTTTCAACAGGTGTTGATCCTGTTGGTACACAAATTAAAATTCTAGGATTTGCAAAAGTACTTCTTTTATGAACTTTTTTTATAAAATGTTTAATCATTTCTTCTGTAACAATAAAATCAGCAATAACTCCATCTCTTAAAGGTCTTATTGCCTCGATATTTCCAGGAGTTCTTCCAAGCATAGTTTTTGCTTCATCTCCCACAGCTAAAATAGATTTTTTTCCTTTGTTATCAACAACTGCCACAACTGAAGGTTCGTTTAAAACAACTCCTTGTCCTTTTAATACTACCAGAGTGTTAGCTGTCCCAAGATCAATTGCCATATCTTGTGACCAAATTTTTGCTACTGTACTAAATAATCCCATTTAAATTCCTTTCATTTTTTGTTTGTAATTTTGTTCAATACTCTGTCCAGGAGCAATTTTATCTCTTTTAATAATCATTTTATTTAATGCATTAATATACGCGTTAGCAGAAGCAACTAATGTATCAGTATCTGCTGCTTGTCCAACAGTTGTTTTTCCTTTTTCCTCAATTCGAACACTAACAGTCGCTTGAGCATCGGTTCCTTCCGTTACAGCATGAACTTGATATAGCTGTAAATTTACATCATGAGGATAAAGTGTCTTTATGCATTTAAATATTGCATCTACTGGTCCATCTCCAGTCTCAGATGCTTTTTTTATTTCCCCATAAACTTCTAACGTCATATCGGCCTTTTGTGGTTCGCCAGTGCCGGCAAATACTTTTAAAGATTTAAGGCTTATTACATTGTCTTCTTTTTTAATTAAGCTATCGTCTACTAGAGCTGATATATCATCGTCATAAACGTGTTTTTTCTTATCAGCTAAAACTTTAAATTTTCCAAAAGCAGTTTGGATAATATCATCTGTGACATCAACGTAACCAAGTTCAGTTAGTTTATCTTTAAAAGCATGTCTTCCAGAATGTTTTCCCATCACTAAAGAAGTTTTTTTAACTCCTACACTTTCTGGTGTCATAATTTCATAGGTATTTCTATTTTTTAACATTCCGTCTTGGTGAATTCCTGCTTCATGTGCAAAAGCATTTTTTCCAACAATTGCTTTATTAAATTGAAC
>CAZABF010000021.1:0-10822 GCA_964483495.1 uncultured Candidatus Pelagibacter sp.
GAATTATTAAGAATTGGTAAAAAGGCAATTGTTACAATACCAAATTTTGGATATTGGAAAGTTAGATTACATTTGCTTTTTAAAGGTACAATGCCAATAACAAAAAATTTACCGAATGAATGGTATAACACTCCAAATCTTCATATGTGTACTATTAAAGATTTTGTAAATTATTGTAATAAAAAAAATATAAAAATTAATAGTTCAAATTTAAGTTATAAAAATTTATTTTCTCAATTAGGAATTTTTGTAATTGAAAAATAGTATGAAAGTTGAAATAATTAAATGCCTGCAAGATAATTATTCATATTTGTTAATAAATGAAAAAAATCAAAATGCATGTGTAATTGATCCAAGTGAAGCTAAACCAATTATTGATTTTGTTGAAAAAAAAAATATTAATTTAAAATTTATTCTAAATACACATCATCATCATGATCATATTGGCGGAAATAATGAGTTAAAAAAAAAATATGGAGCGAAAATTGTTGGATTTAAAAACGATAAAGATAGAATACCAGAAATAGATATATTCGTTGAAAACAATCAAACTTGGTCAAATGAAAGTTTTGAAGCAAAAATTATTCATATTCCAGGACATACATCGGGTCATATTTGTTTTTATTTTTCAAAAGATAAACTAGCTTTTACTGGAGATACACTATTTTCACTTGGTTGTGGTAGAATATTTGAAGGTACGTATGAGCAAATGTTTGCTTCTTTAAATAAACTAAAAAAACTTCCAATCGATACCAAAGTTTATTGTGGACATGAATACACCCTTAAGAATTCAATGTTCTGCTCGCAGCATGAAAAAAATAATAAAAATTTAGAAAAAAAAATTTTTGAAATCGAAGATAAATTAAAAAATAACTTACCTACAATTCCTTCAACAATTGGAGAGGAATTAGCATGTAATATTTTTTTAAGAGCAAAAAATCTAGAAGACTTTTCAAAACTAAGAGATTTAAAGGATAATTTCTAATTTATTCAACTTGACTAAAAGAAGCCTAGAACTATATTGCCATTTATAAAAATTAAGGATTTATAATGTCTTTTGCAGTAATACAAACAGGTGGAAAACAATACAAAGTTAAAGCTAGCGATATATTAAAAATCGAAAAGCTTAAAAATAGTAAACCTGAAAGTAAAATAGAATTTAATGAAGTGCTTGCATATGGAGATGATAAAACATTGGAAGTTGGTTCTCCATTGGTTAAAGGTGCAAAAGTAGAAGCAGAATTAATGAAAAATAGTAAAAATAGAACTATTTTAATATTCAAAAAAAGAAGAAGACAAAATTCAAGAAGAAAAAATGGACATAGACAACAATATTCTTTAATAAAGATAAAAAAAATTTTTGCTAAAGACGGTGCTGTACTTTCTGAAGCAAAAAAAGTAGAAAAAAGAGAGACAAAAAAAATAAAAGAAGAAAAAAAGTAAGATTTAATTATGGCAACAAAAAAAGCAGGTGGATCATCTCGAAACGGACGTGATAGTGCTGGTCGTAGACTTGGTGTAAAAAAATACGGCGGTCAATATGTCATACCAGGTAATATAATCGTAAGACAAAGAGGAACAAAAATTTTTCCTGGAGAACACGTTGGTATGGGTAAAGATCATTCTATATTTGCAAAAGTTGAAGGCAAAGTAGAATTTAAAAAAACTAAGTCTGATAGAACATTTGTTTCTGTAAAACCCAATTAATCAATACAACTTAAAAAATCAAAAGGAGTTGTATTATGAAATTTTTAGATCAAGTTAAAATATTTATCAAAGCAGGCGATGGCGGATCTGGATCACCTAGTTTTAGAAGAGAAAAATTTATTGAATTTGGAGGACCGGATGGAGGAGATGGTGGTAAAGGAGGTTCTGTAATTTTAAAATCAGAAAGAAACTTAAATACACTAATTGATTTTAGGTACCAACAACATTTTAAAGCAAAAAGAGGCAGTGATGGAAAAGGGAAAAATCAAACTGGAAGGGGAGGAGAAAATTTATACCTCAAAGTTCCAGTTGGCACACAAGTATTTGAAGAAGATAACAAAACTTTAATTTTTGATTTTAAGGAAGAAACTGAAGAGTTTGTAGTAGCAGTTGGAGGAAAAGGAGGATTTGGTAATACTAGATTTAAATCTTCAACAAATAGAGCTCCAAAAAAATTTACTAAGGGAACTAAAGGTGAGGATTTTTGGATATGGCTTCAATTAAAAACAATTGCAGATATAGGCATTATTGGTTTACCTAATGCAGGTAAATCTAGTTTGTTAGCTGCTATAACAAGTGCAACACCAAAAATTGCAAATTATAAATTTACAACTTTAAATCCTAACCTTGGTGTTACAGTTTATGATGATAAAGAAATAACTTTAGCAGACATTCCAGGTTTAATTGAAGGTGCTCACGAAGGGATAGGTTTAGGCATAAAATTCCTTAAACATATTGAAAGATGTAAATCTTTACTGCATATGATTGATATTACAGAAGAAGATTTAAAAAAATCATATAGCCAAGTTAGAAAAGAATTGAAAAACTATAGTAAGGATTTGTTAAAAAAAGATGAAATAGTCGTTTTAAATAAAACAGATCTTTTAAAAGATAAAGAAGTAAAAAAAATTAAAGATGATTTTTTAAAAAAATATAAAGTAAACTTAGTAACTCTTTCAACTTTAGATAAAAAATCAATATCAAAAATAAAATCAAAAATAATTAAATATGTATCTTAAAAAATCTAAAACAATTGTAATAAAAATAGGATCATCAATAATAATTGATAAAAAAAAGAAAATTAGAAAAAAGTGGCTAATGGAGTTTGCAAAAGATATTAAAGATTTATTAAAACAAAAAAAAAATGTAATTTTGGTCAGCTCTGGTGCAATAGCTCTAGGCTGCAAAAAATTAAATTTAAGTAAACAAAATATCAAACTTGATAAAAGTCAAGCTGTTGCTTCCATAGGGCAAATTGAATTAATGAATCTTTTTAATAAAATTTTTAGTTCAAAAAAAATTAATCTTTCACAAATTTTGCTTACACTAGAAGATACTGAACAAAGAAGAAGAGCAATAAATGCAAAAAGAACTTTTGAAAATTTATTTGAATTAGGATTTGTTCCAGTTGTTAATGAAAATGACAGTATTGCTACAACTGAAATAAAATATGGAGATAATGATAGACTGGCTTCTCGAGTTGCTCAAATATCAAGTGCTGATTGCCTAGTTCTTCTTTCAGATGTTGATGGATTGTATACACAAAATCCAAAATTATTTAAAAATTCAAAACTAATTAAAGAAATTAAAAATATAGACTTAGATATTGAGAAGATAGCTACTAAAAGTATAAGTGAGCATGGAACTGGTGGAATGAAAACTAAAATTGAAGCTGCAAAAATTTGCCAACTATCTGGTTGTATGATGGTTATAGCAAATGGTCTTTTGGAAAGACCTATTAAAAAAATTATAGAAAAAAATAAATGTACATGGTTTTTACCAAAAGTTTCAAAATTAGATGCTAGAAAAAAATGGATTATTGGCTCAGTATCACCAAAAGGAGAGCTAGTAATAGACGATGGTGCCATCAATGCACTTAAAAAAGGTAAAAGTCTATTAGCAGCAGGTATTAAAAAAGTTAATGGAAAATTTAATAAAGGCGATCATATAAAAATATTAGATAAAAATTTAAAAGAATATGCACGAGGCTTAAGTTCTTTTTCATCGGAAGAAACTATTAAAATTCAAGGACAGCATTCGAATAAAATTAATGAACTTTTAGGATATATTTCTAAATCGGAAGTAGTTCATAAAGATGATATGGTTGAGGTATAAATGAAAGAAAATTTAATAAATATTGGAATAAAAGCAAAAAAAGCTTCTAAAATTAAAATTGATAGCAAAAGTAAAAATAAAGTTTTATTAAAATTTTTAAAATTAATTAATAAAAATAAAAATATTATTCTTAAAGAAAATAATAAGGATATTAAATTTGCTATCAAAAATAATCTTCCAGAAAACTTAATTGATAGACTAACCTTAAATCCAAAAAAATTAGAAGGAATACGGACTTCTATAAATAAAATTATTAAATTAAGTGATCCAACAAACAAAGTACTTGATAGATGGAAAAGACCTAACGGATTAATAATAAAAAAAGTTTCAACTCCAATTGGTGTAATTGGTATAATTTATGAAAGTAGACCCAATGTTACATCGGATGTTTCAAGCTTATGTTTTAAATCAGGCAATGTAATAATTTTAAGGGGAGGATCAGAGGCTTACAATTCAAATAGAACTCTAGCTAATTTATTTAGAGATGCTCTAAAAATAAATAATATTGACCAAAACTATGTTCAAATAGTAAAAAATAAAAACAGAAAATCTGTAGATTATTTGCTATCTAAAATGGAAAAATTTATTGATGTTATTATTCCAAGAGGTGGCAAAAACTTAGTCAAAAAAGTACAAGATTTATCTTCTGTTCCAATAATTGGACATCTAGAAGGAATTTGTCATACTTATATTGATAAAGATGCAGACCTAAATATGGCAATAAAAGTTATTCATAACGCAAAATTAAGAAATACCGGCATATGTGGAGCTACAGAAACAATTTTGATGCATAAAAAAATTATAAAAAAATTTTGCAACCCTGTGTTAGAAAAATTAGCAAAGAATAATTGTAAAATATATGCTGACAGAATTATTAGAAAAAATTTTAATGGTAAATCTAAACCAGCAAAAGAAATAGATTGGTCAACCGAATATTTGTCTGCAAAAGTATCTGTTAAAGCAGTAAATAATATTTTAGAAGCAGTCAACCATATTAATAAATACGGTACGATGCATACAGATAGTATAATTACAAAAAATAAAAAAAATGCAAATTTCTTTTTAAAAAATATAAAAAGTTCGATAGCAATGCATAATACTTCAACACAATTTGCTGATGGTGGTGAGTTTGGATTTGGAGGAGAAGTAGGAATTTCAACTAATACGCTTCCACCTAGAGGACCTGTAGGTTTAAATCAATTAATTTCATATAAGTATGAAGTTCTGGGAAAAGGACAAATAAGAAATTAAATTGAAAAAAAACTATAAAAAAAAAATTGGAATTCTTGGAGGATCATTTGATCCTGCTCATAAAGGTCATATCAAAATTTCTATTGAAGCAAAAAAAAAATTTAAAATTAATAAAATAATTTGGGCAGTTACAAAAAAAAATCCTTTTAAACCAAAAAGTTACTTCACTCTTAAAAAGAGAATTGCTCTTTCAAAAAAAATTACAAAAAAACATAATTTTATTTCAGTTAAATTTTATGAGGATAAAATTAAATCAAATAAAACTATCGATCTAATAAATTATTTAAATAAAAAAAATAATAGAACAGAAATGTTTTTACTAATGGGGGCTGATAATTTAATTTCTTTTCATAAATGGCATAAATGGAAAATAATTTCATCAAATTGTAATATTTTAGTTTTTGATAGAACAAATTATAAATCAAAATCATTAAAATCTGTGGCTTTTAAGAAGCTTAATAACAAAAAGATAAAATTTATAAAATTTAAAAAAGTAAATATTTCATCTTCTAAATTGAGAAAAATTTGATAAAATTTATTTAATTAATGGATAAAATATCGAATCTAAAAAACATAATAGTTAGTACACTGGATTCGAATAAAGCTTTAGATATAGTGTCAATAAACCTCAAAAATAAATCTTCAATAGCAGATCATATGATTATTGCTAGTGGCACTTCATCTAGACATATTCAAGCATTATCAGAACAAGTTTTAGAAAAATTTAAAAATAATGGAATTGCCAACTGTAAAATTGAAGGCAAAGATAGCAATGATTGGAAGTTGATTGACGGCATAGATGTAATAGTTCACATATTTAATCCAGAAAAAAGAAAATTTTATGAAATTGAAAAAATATGGTCTGAATTAATTCCCAAAGAAAAGATTATTATATGAAAAAAAAATTTATATTTATTTTTTTAATTATACTTTCATTTTTTTTTTCAAAAATAAGTTTTGCAGCAAATAATGAAAATATTTACGATAAAATTGATTTATTTGGAGAAGTCTTAGATAAAATAAATAAAGAATATGTTGAAGAAATAGATCAGAGCGATGCAATGGATGCGGCTATTAATGGTGTTCTACAATCATTAGACCCTTATTCGGCTTATATGTCTCCAAAAACTTATAAAGAAATGGAAACTGAAACTAGCGGAAAGTTTGGTGGATTGGGAATAGAGGTTGGAATGGAATTTGGTGTTGTAAAAGTAATAACACCAATGGATAATTCTCCTGCTGAAAGAGTAGGAGTAAAAGCTGGTGATTATATTGTAAAAATAAATGGAATCCAGGTTCAAGGAAAAACTCTATTGGAAGCAGTAGATCTTATGAGAGGTCCGGTTGGATCAAAACTAGAAATAACAATTAGAAGAAAAGGAATAAAAAAAGCATTAGTTTTTGAAATCACAAGGGAAATTATTGAAGTAAAATCAGTAAAATCAAAAATAATTGATGATAATGTTGGTTATATAAGACTTACAGCATTTAACGAAAATAGTTCAAAACAAGTAAGAGATAAAATCAAAAAATTCAAAAAAAAGAATATTAACAAATATGTACTTGATTTAAGAAACAATCCTGGAGGATTACTATCTCAAGCTGTTAGAATATCAGATTTTTTTCTAGATAATGGTGAAATTGTATCCACTAAAAGTAGAAAATCTTCTGAGAATAGAAAATATTTTGCAAAAAAAGGAGACATAATTAATGGAGAAACTTTAGTAGTTTTAATTAATTATGGATCTGCATCTGCATCAGAAATTGTAGCTGGTGCTCTCAAGGATCATAAAAGAGCAATTCTAATTGGAAAAAATTCATATGGAAAAGGATCTGTTCAATCAATCATGCCTTTAAAAAATAAAGGCGCTATAAGATTGACAATTTCAAAATATTATTTGCCTTCAGGAAAATCAATTTCTGGGACTGGTATAACGCCAGATATAGAAATTGAGGAAAGTTCAGATGAATTTAGAATTGGCACAGAAACTGATAACCAGCTAAATTTTGCTATTACATTGCTTAACGGCTAGTAAATAAATGAAAAAAAATTTTTCCAAATTACCCTTAAGAAAAGGGGTAGGAATAGTTTTGCTCAACAATGAAAACAAAGTTTTTGTGGCAAAAAGAATTGATAATCCAAAGAATTTTTGGCAAATGCCTCAGGGAGGTGTTGATGAAGATGAAAATTATTATGAAGCTGCTTTAAGAGAATTAAAAGAAGAAACCAGTATAGCAAGTGTAGAACTTATTCAAGAAATTAATAAAAAATTAACTTACATATTGCCCAACCATTTAATAGGAATTATTTGGAAAGGTAGATTTAAAGGTCAAACACAAAAATGGTTTGTTATGAGATTTATTGGAAATGAATCGGAAATCAATATAAACACCAAAAACCCTGAATTCTTAGATTGGAAGTGGATTGATTTAGAAGATTTAACAAAAATAGCTGTAAATTTTAAGCTCGATGTCTACAAACACCTTAGGCAAGAAGTATCAAAAATATTAAACTAATTTAAACCCAGATTCTTTAAAACTTCAATCTTTTGATCAATTAAATATCTTTTTTGATCATCAATATTATCTCCACTTGATTCTTTTTCAGCTTCTTTAAGTATTTGATCTATTTTATTTCTATCCAAATCAGACATATTATAAATTGAGCTAGTTAGAATTGATAAACTATTATCTTTAAACTCCACTATTCCATCTTCAACAAAATATTTATTTTCCACTGATTTAGAATAAACTTTTATTATTCCTGGCTTTAAAAAAGAAATAATTGAAATATGATCTTTTAAAATTCCCATTTCGCCTTCAAAAGCAGGTACAACGACCTCTGTTACATTTTCTTTGGATAAAAAAGATTTTTCAGGATTTACTATTTCAATTTTAAATTCTTCGCTCATTAGGCAACATCTTTTGCCATTTTCTCGGCTTTTTCAATTACTTCTTCAATTGTACCAACCATGTAGAAAGCAGCTTCAGGTAAGTGATCATATTCACCCTTACAAATTGCATCAAATCCTTTAATTGTAGACTCTAAATCAACTAATTTTCCTGGAGAGCCTGTAAAAACTTCTGCCACAAAGAATGGCTGTGATAAGAATCTTTGAATTTTTCTTGCTCTTGCAACAGTTAATTTATCTTCTTCAGATAACTCATCCATGCCCAAAATTGCAATGATATCTTGTAAAGATTTGTATGTTTGAAGAATTTTTTGAACTTCTCTTGCAACTCTATAATGTTCATCGCCAACAACTCTAGGATCTAAAATTCTAGAAGTTGAATCTAAAGGATCAACTGCCGGGTAAATTCCAAGTTCAGCAATTTGTCTTGATAATACTGTTGTTGCATCTAGGTGAGCAAAAGATGTTGCTGGTGCCGGGTCAGTTAAGTCGTCAGCAGGAACATATATTGCTTGTACCGATGTAATAGATCCCTTGTTAGTTGTGGTAATTCTTTCTTGTAAATTTCCCATATCAGTTGCTAGCGTAGGTTGGTATCCTACAGCTGAAGGAATTCTTCCTAATAAGGCTGATACCTCGGAACCTGCTTGAGTAAACCTGAAAATATTATCCACAAAAAATAATACATCTTGACCTTCTTGATCTCTAAAATATTCTGCAACCGTTAATCCAGTTAATCCAACTCTTGATCTTGCTCCAGGAGGCTCATTCATTTGTCCATAAACTAATGCTGCTTTTGATCCAGGCCCTTCAGGTTTAATTACACCAGATTCTATCATTTCATGATAAAGATCATTTCCTTCTCTAGTTCTTTCTCCAACTCCTGCAAAAACAGAAAAGCCACCATGTGCTTTTGCAATATTGTTAATTAATTCCATGATAATTACTGTTTTTCCAACTCCTGCACCGCCAAATAAACCTATTTTACCACCCTTTGCATAAGGCGCTAACAAGTCTACAACTTTAATTCCTGTTACTAAAATTTCTGTTTCTGTTGATTGGTCAGTAAATTCAGGCGCCGGTCTATGTATAGGCCAACTTTCTTTAGTTTTAACTTCACCTTTTTCGTCAATAGGTTCACCTATAACATTAACAATTCTTCCTAGTGTCTCGGGACCTACTGGAACTTTAATTGGTGAAGCAGTATTTGTAACTTCATCTCCCCTTTTTAATCCTTCAGTAGCATCCATAGCAATTGTTCGTACGCTTGACTCACCTAAATGCTGAGCAACTTCTAAGACGAGTCTGTTGCCTCCATTATTACATTCTAATGCAGTTAAAATTTCAGGTAACTCTCCATCAAATTTAACATCTACTACCGCTCCAATAATTTGTGTAATTTTTCCTTTTCTCATAATTATAAACTTTCTGCTCCTGATATTATTTCAATTAGTTCTTTAGTGATTGCAGCTTGACGGCTTCTGTTATACTGAATTGTAAGTTTGTCAACCATTTCACCTGCATTCCTTGTTGCATTGTCCATGGCACTCATCCTTGAACCTTGTTCGCTTGCTGAATTTTCTAACATTGCTTTAAAAACCTGTGTAGAAATATTTTTAGGTAATAAATTACTTAAAATTTCATCTTCTTCTGGTTCAAATTCATAATTATCTCCAGAACTTGTTTCATTTTCTTTATTAGATTTTAAAGGTATAATTTGTTGTTCTTGTGGTATCTGGGTAATGACATTTTTAAATTGGTTATAAAAAATTGTGCATACATCAAATTCTGTTTTTTCAAATCTATCAATTATAATTTTTCCAACTTTATCCGCATCAAAATAATTAATATTTTTTGAATCTTTAAATGAAATTTTTTCAATTATGTTGTCTTTGTATTGTCTTTTTAATTGATCATAACCTTTTGATCCAACAGTTATAATTTTTAATATTTTATTTTCTTTTAATACTTTTTGAAAATATTTTTTTGCTTTTTTAATAATATTTGTATTAAAACCTCCACACAGACCTCTGTCTGATGTCATGACAACACATAGATGGGTTTTCTCTTCTCCGGTCCCAGCAAGAAGTTTTGGTGCATTTTCCTTGTCAGATATTCCGCTTGAAAGATTAAGAATAATATTATTCATTTTTTCAGAATAAGGTCTTCCTTTTTCAGCATTTTCTTGTGCTCTTCTTAATTTTGCTGCCGCAACCATCTTCATTGCTTTTGTAATTTTCTGTGTAGACTTAACACTAGAAATTCTTTTTTTTAAATCATCTAAACTAGCCATATTCCTTAGGAGTTAAAATTTTGTTTTAGTTCTTTAATAGTTTCCACTAATAAATTTTCAGTATCTTCTTCTAATTTTCCAGATTTTGAAATAGCTTCCAAAATTTCTGGTTTTTCAGATTTACATTTTTCAATAATTTTTGTTTCAAATACAGCAATATCTTTTAGATCTAGATCGTCTAAATAACCTTTAACACCACAAAAAACTGAAATTACTTGTTCTGCAACTGTCATTGGTGAATATTGCTTTTGTTTTAAAAGTTCAGTTAATTTTGAACCTCTATTTAATAATTTTTGTGTTGAAGCATCCAAATCTGATCCAAATTGAGCAAATGCAGCCATTTCCCTGTATTGTGCTAGTTCTAGTTTCATTGAGCCAGATACTTTTTTCATAGCTTTTGTTTGAGCCGAGGAACCAACTCTGGATACAGACAAGCCAACGTTAATTGCTGGTCTAATTCCTTGGTTAAATAAATTTGTTTCAAGAAATATTTGTCCGTCTGTAATTGAAATAACATTAGTTGGAATAAAGGCAGATACATCAC
>CAZABF010000022.1:0-7094 GCA_964483495.1 uncultured Candidatus Pelagibacter sp.
TTTCAACAGATGGAAGACATGCTGAAGTTGAATTTTCTAATGATTGGCACGAGGATGCTTCAAGAAGAGATTTTACCTTCAATGCAATTTATGCAGATTTGCATGGTAATTTGTATGATCCATTCAATGGAAAAAAAGATTTAGAGTCAGGCAATGTAAAGTTTATTGGAAATCCTGAAACAAGAATTAAAGAAGATTATTTGAGAATTTTGAGATATGTGCGTTTTTTTTTAAATTATAGCAAAGTAGATCACAAAAACAGTTTAAAAAAAATAATTAAACAAAACATAAATGGTATATCAAAAATTTCATCTGACAGACTATTAGATGAGTTAAAAAAATTAGTTTTATCCAAAGGTTTTTTGAAACTTTCAAAAGACAAATTTTGCCAAGAAATAATTACCCTTGTGTTTCCACAATTGATTAATCTAGGTATTTTTAAAAATATAAATGATTATTCAAAAAAAATAATTGAAGAGAAAAATTTTATTTTTTTAATTTCTCTAATGATAATTGATGATACAGATAATAGCGAATATTTTATTTATAAATACAATATTTCAAATGAAGATAAAAAAAAAATTAGATTTTTATCAAATATTTATTCTAAAAATTTAGACAGAAACATTTTTAAAGAAAAAAATTTTTGGAAAATACTTTATTATAATGGCAAAGATTATTTAATTGATCTTATTGATTTTCAAATATTTAAAAATAAAAAATTAGATAAAAATTTACTTAAATTAAAAACATTTTTTAACAACCAAGAAGTTCCAAAACTTGAAGTAAAAGCAAAAACATTGATTGAAAAATTTAATTTTAAAGAAGGAAAAGAACTTGGTGAAAAATTAAAAGAAATAGAGAAATTCTGGATTGAAAATTCATTTAAGATTTCAGATCACGAATTAAACAAGATAATTAAAAATTAAATGTATTTTACGTCAATAATTTCAAAATTTTTTACACCTGAAGGCGTAGATATTTCTACTAAATCATTTTTGTTTTTACCTATTAGACCTTTTCCTACTGGTGATTGAAAAAAAATTAATTTTTTTTTTAAATCTGCCTCGTCTTTTCCAACAAGTTTGTATTCAATATTTTCATTTGTATCTAAATTTTGTAAATAAACTGTAGATCCAAAAATAACTTTTCCGTCATTATTTATTTTTGTTACATCGATAACATTTGCTCTAGCAATTAAATCTTCTATTTCTTGAATTCTTCCTTCGTTATGGGATTGTTGTTCTTTTGCCGCATGATATTCTGCATTTTCCTTAAGATCTCCATGCGATCTAGCTTCAGCAATCGCAGCAACAATTTCAGGACGTTTTTTTTCTTTTAAAAAAATTAATTCTTCTTTTAATTTTTCTAATCCAAAAACTGTAATAGGTTCTTTATCCATAGTTTATTTCCATTTTGCAATGGGAGGAAGAGACATTAAAATTGCATTTGTATTTCCACCCGTTTGTAAACCAAATCTAGTTCCTCTATCATAAAGTAAATTAAATTCAACGTATCTACCTCTTTTAAAATATTGAATTTCTTTTTCTTTATTATTCCATTTTTTATTGTTTTTTTTGATTATAATTTCTCTAAAAATTCTTTTGAATGTGAGTCCAACATCTCGTACAAAATTAAAATCTTTTTCCCAGTTTTCTTTTTTATAGTCAAAAAATATTCCTCCAATTCCCCTAGCTTCTTTACGATTCGGAAGATAAAAATACTCATCACATTTTTTTTTATATTTTTTATAATATTTTTTATTATGTCTATCACAAGCCATTTTAACTTCTTTATGGAACCAATTTTTTAACTTTTTATCTTCAACACAAGGTGTTACATCCATACCACCACCAAACCAACCAAATGAAGTATGAATATACCTAGTATTAAAATGCATAGCAGGAACATGTGGGTTTTTCATATGCATTACAATTGATATTCCTGAAGCCCAAAAACTTGGATCAGAATTTGTACCGGGTATTTTTTTTCTAAATTCTTTTGAAAATTTTCCATAAACTTCAGAGAAATTTACTCCAACTTTTTCAAATACCTTGCCATTTTCTAAAATTCTATATTCACCACCACCTTCATCTTTTTTTTTACTTCTTTCCCAATGATTTGAAATGAATTTTTTTTTATTTTTTTCAATTTCTTCAATATCAAAACAAATCATGTCCTGAAGAATCCTAAACCAATTTCTTGCTAATTTTTTTTTTATATCAGTTTCCATTTAATTTTTTATTTGTCTTATTTGTTCAGCCAAAACTATGCCCACAGATGTTGCAAGGTTTAAAGATCTTTTATTTTCTTTCATGGGTATTTTTAACCTTTCGTTGACCATTTCATGAATTTTATTTGGTACACCTGCACTTTCTCTTCCAAAGAGAAGAGTATCTGTTATTTTAAAAAAAAATTCTGTATATGATTTAATAGCTTTAGTTGTAATTAAAATAACTCTTTGATTTTTTTTATATTTAAAAAATTCATCTGAGCTTTTATAAAATTTTATTTTATCTTCATCCATATAGTCCATTACTACTCTTTTAAATCGTTTGTCTGTGAACAAAAAACCACATGGCTCTATAATTTCTAGTTGAGCTCCAAGACACGAACATGTCCTTATAATTGAAGCTGTATTTTGAGGTATATCTGGCTCATATAGTGCTATTTTTGGGGTTAAATCGACTTTATTGTGTGTCATTGTATCCATACAAAAATACTTTTTTATTAATATTAAATCATATAATTAAACATAAATAACAAATTAATTTATTAATGTCGGAAGATAAAAAAACCAATAGAAGAGACTTTATATTCACAGCTTCATATGCTCTAGGAGCAGTTGGGGTGGGAGCTGTTGCTTGGCCTTTGATTGATCAAATGAATCCAGATGCTTCAGTGAAAGCACTTGCAAGTACAGAAGTAGATATCAGTGGTGTTGAAAGAGGACAATCAATAACAGTTCTGTGGAGAGGCAAGCCTGTTTTTATCAGAAGAAGAACTGAAGAGGAAATAACAAAAGCAAAAAAAGTTAATCTAAAGGATTTAAAACACCCCGAGAAAGATGAAGATAGAGCAAAAAATCCAGAATGGTTGGTTATGCTGGGTGTATGCACTCACTTAGGCTGCGTTCCATTAGGAGATAAAGGAGAATATGGCGGATGGTTTTGTCCTTGTCATGGATCTCATTATGATACCTCAGGAAGAATAAGAAAAGGTCCTGCGCCAACAAACATGGAAGTTCCAAAATATGAATTTCTTAATAGTAACACGATAAAGATTGGATAATAAATATTAATGAGCGATCACGAATTCACACCTAAATCAAAATTTGGAAAATGGTTTAATGATCGTTTGCCTCTATTAACACTTAGAAATCATTTAACTGAATATCCAACACCAAAGAATTTAAATTACTGGTGGACGTTTGGAGCAATCTTAACATTTTGTTTGATAGCTCAAATTATTACCGGAATAATATTGGCTATGCATTATGTCGCCACTTCTGGCCTAGCATTTGAAAGTGTTGAACACATAATGAGAGATGTAAATTATGGATGGTTAATAAGATATTTTCATGCAAACGGCTCATCTATGTTTTTCTTAGCTGTTTATATTCATATATTTAGATCCCTGTATTATGGATCTCACAAATCTCCAAGAGAACTTATATGGGTAATAGGAATGATAATATATTTTTTAATGATGATGACAGCTTTTATGGGTTACGTTCTACCTTGGGGCCAAATGAGTTTTTGGGCAGCAACTGTAATTACAAATTTATTTAGCGCCGTTCCTTTTATTGGAGACAGTATTACCAATTGGTTATGGGGAGGGTTTGCAGTAGATAGTCCAACTTTAACAAGATTTTATGCACTACATTATCTTTTTCCATTTTTAATTTTAGGTTTGGTAATTTTACATATTTGGGCTTTACATATTCCGGGAAATAATAATCCAATAGGGATAGATCTTAAACATCCATCAAAAGACAAAGTTCCTTTTCATCCATATATAGTAATTAAAGATTTATATGCATTATTAATTTTTTTAATAATATTTGCATTCTTTGTATTCTATTCTCCTAATTTGTTAGGACATCCAGATAATTACATTGAAGCTAACCCAATGGTTACTCCCAACCACATAGTTCCCGAGTGGTACTTATTGCCCTTTTATGCAATACTACGCTCAATTCCAGATAAGCTTTTTGGAGTTATTGCAATGTTTGGTTCAATTTTTGTTTTAGTAATATTGCCATGGCTAGATACGTCAAAAGTAAGATCTGCAATATTTAGACCTTTATATAAACAATTTTATTGGTTCTTAGTGGCTGATGTTTTGATTTTAGGTTATGTTGGGGCAATGCCTGCGGAAGGCCTTTATTTGCTTGTGGCAAGAGTAGCTACAGCTTATTATTTTTTACATTTTTTAGTTATTCTCCCTGTTTTAGGTGCAAAAGAAAGAACTTTAGATGTTCCATTAAGTTTAACAGAACCTGTTCTTGAGGGTTCACCAAATGAATCAACGCTTAAAGAAAAGAAAGAAAATTAATGAAAAATCTTTTCAAATTTATTCTTTTTTTTACAATGTTTTTAATTTATGGTTTTAATTCTATTGCAGCAGAAAAATCTCATAAATTGTTAGAGCCAAGTTGGAGTTTTAAAGGTTTTTTTGGTAAATTTGATAGAGCACAATTACAAAGAGGATACCAAGTTTACACAGAAGTGTGTTCAGCTTGCCATTCAGTTAAATATTTAAGCTATAGAAATTTATCTCAACCAGGCGGACCAGAGTTTTCAGAGCAACAAGCAAAAATAATAGCGTCTCAATTTGAAGTTATAGACGGACCTAATAGTGATGGAGAAATGTTTACAAGGCCAGCAAGACTTTCAGATAAATTTGTTGGATCATATGCTAATGAGCAAGCAGCTACAGCGGCAAATGGCGGGGCATATCCACCAGACATGTCTGTTTTAGTTAAAGCTAGACAAGGTGGGGCAGATTATATTTACTCAGTATTGATGGGCTATGAAGATCCGCCATCAGGAATTACTTTAGATGATGGTGTTTACTATAATAAATATATGCCAGGCAATAGCATTAAAATGGCAAAACCTCTGTCCGCAGAAGCTGTAGAGTATGCTGATGGAACTGATGCCAGTGAAAAACAAATGGCAAAAGATGTTGTTGCTTTTTTAGCTTGGGCTGCGGAGCCTCATTTAGAAGCTAGACATAAAATAGGTTTTAGAGCAATAATTTATTTGTTTATAATAACTGTATTGGTTTACTTTAGCATGAAAAAACTATGGTCACGTATTGAATCTAAAGTTTAAAACGTCTCCATCTTTAACTATATAATCTTTACCTTCTAACCTCATTTTTCCATTATTCTTTGAGTTTAGCCATCCATTATTTTTAACAAATTCTTCATAAGATACTGTTTCTGCTCTTATAAATCCTTTTTCAAAATCAGTGTGAATAGTTCCAGCCGCTCTTGGAGCTGTACAATTTATCGGAACCGTCCAAGCCCTGGATTCTTCTGGTCCAGATGTAAAAAAAGTTTCTAACTCAAGTAGCTCATAACCTTTTTTAATTAATGTATTTAAACCTGCTTCTTTCAATTTAATCATTTTCATATAATTAATTTTTTCTTCAGTTTCTAATTGATTAATTTGATTTTCAATATCAGCAGAGATTAATATTGTATTTTTTTCGCCAAATTTATCAATAAATGATTTGGTGTAGTTATTTCCATTAGAAATACTCTTTTCATCAACATTACAGACATATAATTTAGGTTTAGTTGATAATAGACCAATTTGATGAAGCTCTTTTTTTGAAAAATTCTTATTAAGCTCTTCTTCTATGTTTTTATCATTATTAATACAATTTAATGCAGTTTCTAATATATTGATTTCACTTTCTGATGAATTTTTCTTATTTTTTTTATCTAGTCTTTTTTGTATTGATTCTAGGTCGGCAAGCTTCATTTCAGTTTCTATAATTTCTAAATCTCTTATAGGATCAATATTTGGGTTTACATTTTGGATATCATCAGAGTCAAAACATCTTATCATGTGAATTATTGCATCTACCTCTCTAATATGTGATAAGAATTTATTTCCCAAGCCTTCGCCTTTAGATGCGCCTTTTACCAAGCCCGCAATATCTACAAATGAAATAGTTGTATTAATTTTTTTTTTTGAATTTGAAATTGAAACTAATTTATCTAGCCTATCATCTGGAACCGGAACTATTCCAATATTTGGATCAATAGTGCAAAAAGGAAAGTTTTCCGCCTGAGCTTTGCTTGAGTTTGTTAGCGCATTAAATAAAGTAGATTTTCCAACATTGGGCAATCCAACTATACCGCACTTAAATCCCATTTATTTGTTATTTACAGTACTAGAAAATAAATCTAATTTTTTATCAATTAATATTGGTATAGATTCAATTATATTTTTTACAACTTTTTCTAATTTTATTTTTTCTTCATCTGTAAAGTTTGTTAAAACGAAATCTGATACTTCAATTTTTGAATCTGGTTTGCCGATACCTACTCTCACTCTACAATATTCTTTACCTATAAATTTATCTATAGATGCAATTCCATTATGGCCAGCGCTAGATCCGCCGAATTTTGCTTTTATTTTTGTAAAACCTATATCCAAATCATCATGAAAAACAATTACGTCTTCAGCATTTATTTTAAAATATTCGATCAATTCTCGTATACAAATTCCAGAATTGTTCATGAAAGTTAAAGGTTTGATTGCATAAACTTTTTTATTTGAGATATTGCCAGTAGTTAAGAGACCTTTAAATTTGGGTTTTTGTTTTGAGAGACTAAATTTTTGGTTTATTGCATCTATGATTTTAAAACCTATATTGTGCCTATTGTCATTACTGTCAGGAGTTGGGTTGCCTAGCCCTACAAACAAAATCATAAATTAATTTAAATTCTAGAAATATTCACTATTGGTAATCTATTTTTTTTCAGCTGGGGCTTTTTGATCTTTTTTTTGTTCTTCCTTACCTTTTTCGCCCTCAGGTGCTTTTTCACCACCTTCTTTAGTAGCTGTTTCTGC
>CAZABF010000022.1:7194-10452 GCA_964483495.1 uncultured Candidatus Pelagibacter sp.
TACCTTTTTCGCCCTCAGGTGCTTTTTCACCACCTTCTTTAGTAGCTGTTTCTGCCCTAGCTTCCTCAGTTCCCTCAGCTCCCTCAGCTCCCTCAGCTCCCTCAGCTCCCTCAGCTCCCTCAGCTCCCTCCGTTCCTTCTTCGGCAGGTTTTTCAGGTTCTTTGAAAACTGTTGGTGCAGCAACTGTTGCTACCACGAAATCTCTTCCTTGAATTGTAGGTGTTACGTTTTCGGGTAAAGATATTGAAGAAATTTTTATACTTGTACCAATTTCTAAACCGTCAAGATCAACTACTAATTCATCTGGAACATTTTCGGTTGCACATTTTAATTCAATTTTTCTTCTTACTATATTAAGAACGCCACCTCTTTTTAAACCAGGCGACTTTTCATTATTTATAAATCTAACTGGAATTTCTATAATTATTTTTGCACCTTTTACAATTCTTAAAAAATCTATGTGTATTGGATCATCAGTCAAAGTGTCATAACTAACTTCTCTTGGCAAAACTTTGATAGACTGTCCATCAATGTTTAAACTAATAATGTTTGATAAAAAGTTTTCTTGCTCAATTAAATATTTAATTTGTTTTTTTGACAGAGATACTTTTTGATTTTCTTCAGTTCCACCATAAACTATTGCAGGAACTTCTCCTTTTTGACGTAAAGAATTAACTTCACCCCTAGATTTAGTATTTCTAATTGATGCTTCTAATGAATTCATAAAGTGTCGGTTTTTAACTTATGATTGTAAATTTTACAAGTAATTTATTTGAATAAATCTGATACAGACGTTGAATTTGATATACGTTTTATTGCCTCTCCTAATAAATTAGAAATTGATAATACCTCTATATTTTTAACATTTTTTAACTTATCAGAATTTTCGATTGTGTCAGTTATTACCAAATTTTTTATACGTGACTTTTTAATTTTTTCGACTGATTCTCCACTCAAAACACCGTGTGTTATATATACATGAACTTCTTTCGCTCCTCTATTAATCAGTGCTTCAGCAGCATTAACAATTGTTCCTCCTGAATCAATTATGTCGTCAATTATTATGCATGTTTTATTTTTAACATTTCCAATAACATTCATAACTTGAGATTTTCCAGGCGAAGGCCTTCTTTTGTCAATTATTGCAATACCTATATCTAATTTTCTAGCAAGTGCTCTTGTTCTTTCGACGCCGCCAACATCAGGTGAAACGCAAATTAAATTCTTTCCTTTTATTTTTTTTTTTACATGTCTTGAAAAAATTGGAGTAGCAAACAAGTTGTCTACAGGAAGATCAAAAAAGCCTTGAATTTGTCCAGCATGTAAGTCTACTGTTACCACTCTATCAGCGCCAGCTTTAGTTATTAAATTTGAAACTAGTTTTGCTGATATAGATGTTCTTGGTGCAACTTTTCGATCTTGTCTTGCGTAGCCAAAATAAGGTATTACTGCAGTAATATTTTTTGCTGAAGATCTTTTTAAAGCATCAATGCATAGCAAGAGCTCCATTAGATTGTCATTTGCGGGAGAACTTACAGATTGAACAATAAATATGCTATTCCCTCTGATGTTTTCTTTAATCTCAATATAAATTTCACCGTCAGCAAATTTTTTAATACTAGAATGAACTAACTTTGTTTTTAAAATTTTTGATATTTTCTGACTAAGATTTTTATTACTATTTCCTGTAAGAAGTTTCATTTCTGAGATGCTCTATTTAATCATAATTATTGAAATATTTCTACCATAATCATTAATTTTTTTTTTCAAAGATCTTCTAGCGCTAAAAAAATTATTTTTTGGATCAAATGTATCTTTTTTAATTATTTCTATATTATTAATTCCTGCATTTTTTAATTGTCTAAAAATATAGCCTTTTAAATCGAAATACATTTTATTTTTAATTATTTTGAAATACTTTCTATTTTCTGAGCTTTGCTTTAAAAATTTTGCTCTAAAATCATTTTTAATTTCGTAATTTTTTTGTGAAATGCAGGGCCCAATTACAGCAAAAATATCATTTGATTTACTGCCCTTTTTTTTAAAATAATTGATCATTTTTTTTGCTATTTTGTTATATGCACCTTTCCATCCTGCGTGAACTGCACCAATAATATTTTTTTTCGGTTCGAAAAATAGAATTGGAACACAGTCTGCTGTTAAAATTCCAATAGCGAGATGCTTAGCATTGGTTATTAAACCATCTCCTAATAATTTTTTTTTTGATATTTTGTTTACAAAATAAATTTTGTTACTATGTAGTTGATGTAATAAAATTAATTTTTTATTTACACCAATTTTTTTTGCTACAATTTTTAAATTTTTTGTTACATTTTTTTTGCTATCATTAGAGCCTATTCCACAATTTAAACTTTTATAAATTCCAGAAGAAACACCACCTATATTATTGAAGAATCCATGCTTTATATTATTAAATTTTTGTAATTTTTTTGATTTAATCAATTCAAAATCCCGTTTTAAAATCTATTTTTTTATTTGTGATTAGCATAACTTTAAACAAATCACCCATTTGATTTTTGTCAATTAACCTTTTTAAACGATAGTAAATATCAGCTTTTTTTGAAAAAGGTAAATTTCTAGATATTATTTCTGCTCTTTGTTGTATTCCAAGATTCATTAAAAAGTTTCTCTGCGTTGTTATTCCTTGGCATTTAAGTTTTAAAATATTTGTAATTTTTTTTAATAATTTAAAATTTAATTTATAAGTAATGTCAGAATTTCCAAATTCTTTTAAGAGTTCTGTGATTCTGTGTTTTTTTATTGCCATCAATGTATCTTTCATCGAATTTTCTAAATATCCGTAGTCAATAATTAATAACGCTCCTTTTTTGTTATTTATTTTTTTTGAAATTTTTTTTAGATATTCTAAAACTATAGGTGAATATTCAATAATTTTTTGATTATTTGATATTTTAAAGCCAATCTTTTTTTCAATTTTTTTTATGTCAGAATCAATGTTTATAAAGCTTTTATTATTATTTTTGTCCAATTTAACAAATCTTTCAATCCATTTATTATTAATTTTGAAAAATTGTTTTATCGGCAGTGCATCAAAAAATTCATTTGCGATAAATATATTATTACCATTTTGTATTTCGTTTAAATTCTTTATCCATTTAACTTTAAATTTTTTTAATTTTTTTTTTTGAATTTTTTTTAAGTAAGGACTTTTTTCCAATATAATAAATTTGCAAGATTTATAAAATTTTGGAAAATTTTTAAATGAATTAATCATGT
>CAZABF010000023.1:0-10417 GCA_964483495.1 uncultured Candidatus Pelagibacter sp.
GGTGCGCAGCTTTTTCGTTAATAGTCACAACAGCATGGCCCGCTTCGTGATAAGCTGTTAGTTTTTTTTCATCTTCGGTCATGACCATAGATCTTCTTTCAGAACCCATCATAACTTTGTCTTTTGATTCTTCAAATTCTTGATTAGTAACTATTCTTTTATTTTTTCTTGCTGCCAATAAAGCTGATTCATTTACTAAATTTGCAAGATCTGCACCTGAAAACCCGGGGGTTCCTCTAGCTACAGTTCTTAAATTTACATCTGGAGCCATTGAAATCTTTTTAGCATGTACTTTAAGAATTTTTTCTCTTCCAATAATATCAGGTAGTGATACGACCACTTGTCTGTCAAATCTTCCTGGTCTTAAAAGTGCCGGATCTAAAACATCGGGTCTATTAGTTGCTGCAATTATTATCACACCTTCATTTGTGTCAAAACCATCCATTTCAACTAATAACTGGTTAAGAGTTTGTTCTCTTTCATCGTTTCCTCCTCCAAGTCCCGCACCTCTGCTTCTTCCAACTGCATCAATTTCGTCAATAAATATTATACATGGAGAATGTTTTTTTCCTTGTTCAAACATATCTCTAACTCTTGAAGCGCCAACACCCACAAACATTTCAACAAAGTCTGAACCTGATATTGTAAAAAACGGAACAGCTGCCTCGCCCGCTATAGCTCTTGCTAACAAAGTTTTTCCTGTTCCTGGAGCACCTACTAATAAGCAACCTCTTGGTATTTTTCCTCCAAGTCTACTAAATTTTTTTGGATCCTTTAAAAATTCTACTACTTCTTCTACTTCTTCTTTTGCCTCTTCAACTCCGGCAACATCATTAAAAGTTACTTTTCCTTTTAATTCATTCATCATTTTTGCTTTGGATTTTCCAAATCCCATTGCACCGCCTTTTCCTCCTTGCATTTGTCTCATAAAAAATATCCAAACTGCAATAAGTAATAACATTGGAAACCATGATAGAAGGACTCCTAGTAGTGAAGGCATTTTTTCTTCTAGAGGAGATGCGGAAATGCTTACTCCTTTATTTGAAAGTTTTTCAATTAGATTAGGATCGTTTGGTGAATAAGTTGAAAACTTCTCACCATTAGACATTATTCCTTTAATTCTATTTCCTTGAATTTCAACTTGAACAACCCGTCCATTATCTACTTCTGATAAAAATTCAGAAAATATTATATTATTTTTTTGTCCTATTGAGCCCTGAGGATTTTTAAACATATTATATAAACCAATAGTTAAGAAAACTATCACAGCCCACATAGCTAAATTTTTAAAATTCATATATATAAAGTAAGAATTATTGTAAATTTAACAAGTGTTAAATTGTTACAAAATAGTCTTTTTTTCATTTTTCTTCGTAAATTACAAAAGAATTATTGATTTTTTCTAATATGCATCCTGAAATGTTTATCTTTTTGATCTCACCAGATCCCAGTCTAGTCAATAATCGACTAATACTCTTGCCTCTAGGTGAATAATATTTATTGCCGATCTTTTTTAATAAGTTAGTCAGAGATCTAAAAACAATTTCATGAGGTTGATTAAAAAAATCACTATTTAAAATATAATTTTTTTTTTGTCTATTGTATTTTGAGTTGTATTTAATATTTTCTTCAACATAGTAATTAATGGTAAAATTAGAGTCGCTAAGATTATTAATTGTTAGTCTTAACTTTTCTAAATTTAAACCTTCAGAGTTCAGGTCTTTAATTAAATTTCTAATTCTAATTCTTTTAAAATTAACGTTTTTATTTGAAGGGTCTTCAAATTTAAAATTAAAAACTTTTTTTGTAATGTAATTTAAGTCAGTTTTTTTATGAACAATTAGAGGTCTTAAAATTTTTAATTTATCATTATAATTTGTTTTTATTTGGTTAAAAGATACTAGGCCTTTTAAGCCCGATCCTCTAAGCAACCTAATTATAAAATTTTCATATAAATCATCAATATGATGTGCAATAAAAATAAAATTAATTTTGCTTTTTAGACACTCATTATAAATTAAATTGTATCTTTTTGTTCTTGCAATAGATTGAATATTTGATTTTGGTTTTCGACCGTTCCACTTTAAAATTTTACAGTTTATATCAAATTTTTTTAGTAAAAATTTTAATTTTTTTGCTTCTAGAGAAGACTCTTTTCTTAGCTTGTGATCTACGTGATAATATTTGACTTTAATATTATTAGAAATTGAATAACATTTTGAAAAATATGCTAGGGCTAAGCTGTCAGCTCCTCCTGAAACTGCTACTGAAAAATTTGACTTATTTAAATTTAATTTAACAAAATTATTAAAATCCTTGTAAATATTATAAATTAAAGGATTTTTTAAATTAATTAATAATTTATTATGAATTTTCTTTTTTGCATTCAAACTTTTTTTCTTCATATTTTGCTTTTTGAAGAACAGATTGATTTGCTTTAGGGTATTGTTTTTGAACACCGGTAATCATCAAGCAACCCTGATCTTTTTCTCCTATTTGAACCAATGATACTCCAAGTTTTAATAAATTTATAGGAGCCTTTTCACTTTTTGGATATTTTTGATAACCTTCAAGATATGCTGATGCTGCATCCGTATACAATTGTCTAATTCTAAAAGTTTCGGCATACCAATATTGAGCGCTTCCTGCTAATTGATGTTCTGGATTCGTATTAACAAATTCTCTAAATGCTCTCTCCGCTGTATTATAATCGCCTACTTTTAGCAAGCTTGTTGCAAACTCATATTGTTTATCAGCGGGAGCTTCCGGTAATATTTTTTCCTCTGCTTGATATGTCTCTGTAACCACGGTCCCTGTAGATTCAACTGATTGTGTTATTTGATTTTCTAAATTTGTTTCAGAATCTTTATATGAAATTGATCCTAAATCTTGTGGCTCGGATGAGCCTGGAAGAATCTTTTTCTCTTTTTGTTCAGAAACAGATGATAATTGTTGATTTTCTTGAGTGTTATTAATTATCTTTCCTTCCTCTAATTGTTGAAATCTTAATTGGTTATCCGCTTGTATCTTTGAAAGTCTTGATGATAATTTGTCTAATTTAAAATTTATTTCTTCAAATCTATTTGTTAATTCTTGAAATTGCTTCTCTATTTCAGATAATTTAAGCAAATGTCTAGTAAGAACTTCTTCTGAATTTTGATCCATATTACTTACATTTTCATTTGACTCTTGATTTACTAAAAAATTTTCAGAATACACTGCTCTTTCTAAAGTTCTCAAATCTTTTTGAATTAATTCTATAACCTCATTTAAATTATGATTTTCAGAATAAGTTTTTGTTGGAAAACTAATTAATATTAAGGCTAAAAAAAAATAAAAATAATACTTTAATTTATACATTAATTTTATTTGTAATTATAATGATGGCAAAAAAAAGACCCTACAAAATTTAAATATTTTATAGGGTCTTTTATTAATTCTAATTAATTAGCTTTAACAGTAACTGATCTTCTATTTTTTGACCACGCTAAAGGATTTGATCCTGAATCTACTGGTCTTTCTTTTCCGTAGCTTATTACAGAAGCTCTGCTTGAAGATATTCCATAGGTCATTAAATAATCTTTGGCTGCATTAGCTCTTCTTTCTCCTAATGCTAAGTTATATTCCCTTGTGCCTCTTTCATCGGCATGACCTTCTAGTACTACTGTTACATCAGGATTCTTTCTTAACCAAGCTGCTTGTTTTCTTAAAGTTTCTCTAGAAGCAGTTGTTAGAACTGATTCATTTGTGGCAAAGAAAACTCTGTCTGGAACTCCATCAGCTAAATACTCAACAGTATCCGTTCCTGTGTATACATCGCCTTGGATTTGTGAATCTATTTTTTTTGTTGATGTTTGCGTTGCACACGCTGACAACAAAAAACTTAAAAACATTGCTAAAAAAATATTTTTGTAATTTTTGCTAAATTTCATCCCTGCTCCTTAAATCTTTTTTATTATTAACTTTTTCACACCTAAATAGATCTTACAAGCTTAAAAAGCAATATATTTTATTGAAAAAACTACTAATTGCTTAATAAAGACGACCAAGATGGGTCAGAAGCATCCGTTTCGGTCTCGACTAGACGCTCATTATACCCTGTTAAATCAATTGACCAGAGTTTTGCTGAAAAGCCTTCTCCCTTACTGTCTGTTTTTGTTTCTCTATAAAAAATCAACACTCTACCATTTGGAGACCATGAGGGGGCTTCTTGATAATAATTTTCTGTTAAGAGCCTTTCACCTTTTCCATTGGTTCTCATTACGCCTATATAAAACTTACCTTTATGAAGTTTTGTAAATGCAATTAGGTCTCCTCTTGGTGACCATACAGGTGTTCCATATAAACCTTTTCCAAAAGAAATTCTTTTTACTTTTGTTCCATCGCTTTTCATAACATAAATTTGCTGATAACCGCTTCTATCTGAATTAAATGTTATATATTTTCCATCAGGAGAATATGAAGGAGATGTGTCTATTGATGGATGATTTGTAATTCTTTCAACAATTCTATTTTCTAAATCCATTGTATAAATGTCTGAGTTCCCATCCATTGCAAAACTCATAATAATTTTTTTACCATCTGGAGAAAATCTTGGAGCAAATGTCATTCCAGGAAAATCACCAACTACCTCCTGCATTCCTGTCTCTATATCCAGCAAATAAACTCTTGGCAAATTTTTAAAGTAAGACAAATAGGTAACCATTTGATTTGTTGGATTAAATCTTGGAGTTAAAACTAACTCATTTCCCAAAGTTAAATATTTTGTATTAAACCCATCTTGATCCATGATTGCTAATTTTTTTATTCTTTGAGTTTTTGGGCCTTTTTCCGAAACATAGATAATTCTTGTGTCAAAATATCCTTTTTCTCCAGTTAATCTTTTATAAACTTTATCGGAAATAATGTGTCCTACTCTTCTCCAGTTTTTTGGAACAGTAGTAAAAGCTAGCGCCAACATTTCTTTTCCTGCCAAAACATCCCATAGTCTAAATTCTACTCTAAGTTTTTCATCTTGAAAATTTACTTTACCTGTAATCAACGCTTGAGCTTTAATTAATGCCCAATCTTCAAATCTTGGCTTCAAATGTGCGATATCTGGTTTTTGTAAAAATGCATCTTTGCTTAGTGGGTTAAACAAACCTGACTTTTTTAAATTATTTTCAACAATTTTAGATATTTCCAAACCAATATCTTTGATATCTAATTCTTTTTGTAAAGCTTCTTTATCATTTTCACTAGATGACAGTGAAGATACTGCTAATGGCAAAGGACTTAGATTGCCTCTGGTAATATCTACTTCAATTAAAGCTAATGATTTAAATGGAAATAAAATTAATAAAATTGCAAATAATAATCTGATTTTATTTTTCATCCTTCTAACATCTCTCTTGCATCAAAGTTTAGCTGTAAATCTTTCCATCTCTCATAGCCAGTTGTTGGCACTCTTAAAGGTTGACACATTTGTACTGCCCTCAATGCACTTTCTGCTAAAACTTTGTAAAAACCTTGTCCAGGTTTATTCATTCTAGCATGATCCAATATTTCTGTTTTAATCACTGATCCATCCGGTTTTAATTTTAATTTAATTCTCACAAGTAAATTTTCATTATAAGGTAAACCTAAAGGTATGCTCCAACAACCAAAAATTTGTGCTTTTAAAGCATCTTCCTCACTTAAAGTTAATCCAGATAAATTCATGCTTGAATCTTGTGATTGAGTTACTTTATCAAGTTTTTGTGTTGTTGTTGCTTGTTCCTCTTTGGATTTGTCAATTAGCGCAGCAATTGAATTAGGATCAAACATTTCGTCTTTTTCAAATTCTGAAACTTGTTTAACTTCATCTTCTATTCTTTCTGGATTTTGTTTTTTTTCCTCAATTTTTTTTACTATTTCATTTTTTTCTTCTGGCAAAGGAACGGCGTCGGGTTTTTCTTTTTTAACTTTCTTTGGGGGAGCCTGTTCTGAAACTAATTTTTCTTGCTTTTTTTTAACTTTTTCAATTATTTTTTTTGCTTTAGGTGCAAAAGGTATGTTTGTTTGATCTGTAATTTGTATTAATTCCACTGAAATAATTGGAGGAAGGTCAATTGGTTTTTTTATTAAAAGTGGCAAGCTTAATGTTGCTACAAAAATCAACATCATGTGTAAACCTGATGAAATTATAATATTTCTGTACACTCACTATCTCTCTTTATATGGTTCTGAAATTAAAGCTACTTTTGTGAATCCTGAGCCTGATAACATTCCCATTATTTCTAAGACTCTCCCGTAATTAATTGTTTTGTCACCCCTAACATAGATTCTTGTATCAGTTCTATTTTTTGAAACTGCAAGAATTTTGGCTATAATTTTATCATATTCAACTTTTGATTCTTGAATGAAAATTTCTCCTTTTGAATTAATAGTTAAGGTAAGAGGCTCTTGTTCCTCGGGTAAAGAATCTGCGGAACTTTCTGGTAAATCAACCTGAACCCCTACCGTCAATAAAGGAGCGGTAACCATAAAAATTATTAATAACACTAACATTACGTCAACAAAAGGCGTAACATTGATTTCGCTCATTGGTTCTCTTGATGAACTTTTTAATTTAAATGCCATTAATTAAATTATTGAGGTAAATCTTTTTGAAAAATTTTCTAATTTTTGTGAATATTTTTTTGAGTCACTGCCAAATTTATTATAAGCAACTACAGCAGGAATTGCTGCAAGCAAACCCAGTGCTGTAGCAAATAAAGCTTCTGCTATACCTGGTGCAACTATAGCTAAACTTGTATTTCTAGAAATAGCAATTGATTGGAAAGAATTCATAATCCCCCAAACAGTTCCGAACAAACCAATAAATGGAGCTGTTGAGCCAACTGTTGCAAGAAAAGTAAAATTTTTTTCAAGTCTATTCATTTGCTTCTCAATATTTACTTCGAGCATATTTTCAAGTTTATTAGATAGATTAGATTTTGATTTTGATTTTATTATTACTTGCATAGTATCTTTAAATACATTTGCCATTGGGTCATCAATATTCTCTGGCAAATTATTATAAAACGACTCTGCTGATCTTGATTTCCAAAATTTATTTTCAAATTCTTCAGAGCTATTATTAATTTTTTTAAAAAGTCTATATTTTTCTATAATAAGAGCCCAAGAATATATAGATGATGCAATAAGTATAATGATTACAGATTTTACAATTATGTCAGCTCTTAAAAATAATTTCAAAATTGAAAAATCTGCACTGCTTGCAAGTCCAACTGCTTGAGATGTAATGTCAGCTTCCATTAAGTGTGTTTCACACTAAAATGTGTCATCAATTTGTCCTAAAAAAATACTTATTAATCTGCTTTTTTGTAGGTATTGTAAAAAAAACTAGCAATTAATACTGCGTCAGCTTTATTTGAATCTTTTTTTCTGGAAAGTTCAGAAGAAATATATGGAAAAATTTCAATAACTTTAGTTCTGCTGGCATCTTTTTCCGTTTTAATTAAGCCAAAGTATTTTTTCCATTTTGCTGGTCTAATAAAAAACATCGACAATTGCATTGCAGAACATATTCCTTTTAAAACGCCAAAAGATTGACCAAAATTAAACATACTTGTAACTCCTTGTCCCGGCATTGCCGAAACTTGTTCAATTACAACAATTATATCTTTTTTTTGAAACTTATTAATTCTTATTGAAATCTCGTTATAAGTTTGAGGGCCATTAATTTGTCTTTTGTTTTTTTTCCCTTCAGCCATAACCGGCATATCAATTATTTCTTTTACTTGCCCATCTTCAAAAAAACAAATCGCTCCTGAAATTCCTGGATCTATACCTATAATTAACATTAATTTTATTTATAATTTAGCATTTGTATAAACATTTTGTACATCATCATCATCATCTAAGGTTCCTAAAAAATTTAATATTTCTTCTTTTTCTACAGAAGATGCTTCTGTTTTATTTAAAGGAACCCATTCAATTTCAGTAGATAAAAAATTGCTAATATTTTTTTCCAGTTTTTTTTTTACATTATATATTTCGTTTTTATCACACTGAATTTCATGAGAATATTCATTTGAAAAACATTCATTTGCACCTGAACCAACGGTCAATTCAAATATTTTATCTTCCGAAGCTTCAGATTTGTCTATTTTAATTACTCCTATTTGTTGAAAATTATGAGAAGCAGAACCTTGAGTTCCCAAATTTCCTCCATTTTTTTGAAAAATAGTTCTCAAATTTGATGCAGTTCTATTTTTATTGTTAGTTAAAGTTTCAACTATCACTGCAATTCTTTTTGGCCCAAAACCTTCATATCTAATATTTTCATAATTAGAATCTGCGCTAATTTCGGATTTTTCAATTGCTCTTTGAATATTGTTTTTAGGCATATTTGACGATCTTGCAGATTGAATCGCAGATCTTAACCTTGCATTCATTTCTGGATTTTTGTCACCTAATTTTGCTGCTACAGTAATTTCTCTAGAAAGTTTAGAAAAAAGATTTGAACGTGCTTTGTCTGCCTTACCTTTTTTGTGTTTTATTCCAGCCCAATGAGAGTGTCCTGCCATAATTATTAATTATTTTATTAATTCTCCTCCATGTATAAATGGCTCTACTTTGCAAGCCAGACCATTAGATGTATTACATTCAACAATAAGCCCACACAAAGTTGCATTACCTTCAGCAGGAAAGTGTTTTGTTGAATCTTTTTTTAAAAAGCGATTTAAAGAATTTGTTTTATTCATTCCTATTACTGAATCGTAATCTCCACACATTCCCGCATCCGTTTGGTAAGCTGTTCCATTAATTAAAATTCTTACATCATTTGTTGGAACATGAGTATGTGTTCCAACTACTAGAGTTGCTTTGCCGTCAAAAAAATGTCCCATAGCCATTTTTTCACTTGTTATCTCTCCATGAAAATCTACAACAAGAAAATCATAATCTTCTTTAAGTTTATATTTATTTTTAAATATTGTTGCGGCCTCAAAAACATCATCACATTTTTTCATAAAAATATTTCCCATTAAATTTAATACACCAACTTTAAATCCATTTTTTGATTCATAAATTCCAAATCCTTTGCCTGGAGAATTATTTGATAAATTTTCGGGTCTTAGCAGTCTTGCTTCTCTTTCAATGTGATTAACAGTTTCTTTTTGATCCCAAACATGATTGCCGGTTGTAATTACGTCTACTCCAGAATTAAACAGATCATTTGAAATTGCCTCTGTAATTCCAACTCCTTGGTCTGCAGCATTTTCACCATTAACTATAACAAAATCGATTTTTTTTTCTTTTAAAATATCTTTTAGATTTTTAATTACAGTTAACCTTCCAGATCTACCAACAATATCACCTAGAAAAAAAATTTTCATCTTAAAACATATTTTTCAGTTATAATTATGTCTAGTTTCTTATCATATTTGTTTATAGGAACTCTATTTATTTTTTGACAAGAATGAGCAATTCCTATCTTTAATAAATTTTTTTTACTTGAAAGTTTTTGAATGTATCTATCATAATATCCTCCGCCATATCCGATGCGATATAATCTACTGTCAAATGCTACTAATGGAACTAATATTATGTCAGGAAAAACTTTTTTAATTTGCTCAGGTTCAGGTATTCCATATTGATTTAATTTTAATAAATTTTTGGTAGACCAGCTATAGAAGTCCATTTCATTATCTTTTTTTACAACAGGTAAACATAATTGTAGACCTTTGGTTTCTAATTTTTCAAGAATTTCTAATATATCAATTTCAAAATTTACCGGATAATAACCTCCTACTATTTTTTTTTTTGAAATATTTTTTATTATTTCATTAAAAACTTTTAAGAAAGAGAATTTAATATTTTTATTATTTTTTTTTTTTCTAATTTCTAATATTTTTTTCCTTATTTTAGATTTTATCACAGGTTTTACTGTAATGGATTTTCAGAATCAATTTTTGTTAAAAAATTCTCTATTTGATCAGTTGCCTTTTCAATAGTTTTTTCATAATCTAATTTATTGTCATCTAATTGATTTTTTAGTTTTTTTTGCTCCTCATTTAAATTATTAATTTCATTTTCTTTTTTTTCTTTATATTCATATACAAGAGATTTTAATTCTTTAAATTTTTCTGTTAGATTCTTTAATTCTTCAATTTTTTGATCTATTTTTTTTTTAGTTTCAAAATACTCATCCATAGTGGCAATGGATGTAATTAATAAAAGTTTATTTTCTCCAATATTTCCTAGTGTAGATTTTAATTTATTAAATTTTTCATTTAAATGAGATGAAAGTTCCTCCAAATGGTCTTCCTGTCCATCTTCGCATGATAATAGAAATTCTTTATTATTAAATTTTATATTTACATTTGCCATTTATCAATCTCTTCTAATAAACTATCTGTTTCTTGATTTAATTCATCAATTTTATCTGAGA
>CAZABF010000024.1:0-10336 GCA_964483495.1 uncultured Candidatus Pelagibacter sp.
AAATTTATTATAATTTTTTTTAATTTTGATCTTAATTTTATCTCTTTAGATGATGCCATAATTATGTGATTTATAATAACTTATTTTAAATTTAGAATAAATATTTTAATATTTATTGAATACTAGCTTGTGATTTATGATCTTTGTCACTTTTCGAAATATTTTCTACTTCTGTCCATTCAACTCTTTTTAATTCATTTTTGAGAGCTACTTTTAATACTTCGTCTACATTTTCTACAACTGTAATTTTTATATCTTCACGAATTTTTTTTGGAATATCAGTTAAATCTTTTTCATTATCTTTTGGTATTATAACTTGTTTTATTCCAGCTCTATGAGCTGCCAATAATTTTTCTTTTAAACCACCAATTGGTAAAACTTGACCAGTAATTGTAACTTCACCTGTCATAGCGATATGTTTATGGACAGGATTATTTGTTATTGAAGAAACAATAGATGTAACCATAGCTATACCAGCAGATGGACCATCTTTTGGCGTGGCGCCTTCGGGTACATGAATGTGAAAATCTTTTTTTTCAAAAATTGGCGGTATAATTCCGTATTCTAAGCTTTTTGATCTAACGAAAGATTTTGCTGCTTTAACTGACTCTTGCATAACATCACCTAATTTTCCAGTAATCTGCATTCTTCCTTTGCCAGGCATATGAACTGTCTCTATTTTAAGAATTTCTCCTCCAAATTCTGTCCATGCTAGGCCAGTAGCTATTCCAACCTTATCTTCCGATTCTACTTCACCATATTTGAATTTTTTAACTCCTAAAAAGTCATGAACATTTGTATCGTTTACTATTACTTTTTTTTCTTCACCGCTAACTACTTTTTTAACTACTTTTCTTGCAACTTTTGATATTTCTCTTTCTAAGTTTCTTACACCAGACTCTCTTGTGTAGCTTCTTATTATTTCTTTGATTGTTCCATCAACAAGTTCTAATTCTTCTTTTTTAACACCATTTTCTTTTATTTGTTTTGGTAACAAGTATTTATCCGCAATATTTATTTTTTCATCTTCTGTGTAGCCAGGTAGTCTTATTACCTCCATTCTATCTAACAAAGGAGGTAATATATTTAAAGTGTTGGCTGTAGTAACAAACATTACATCCGAAAGATCGTAATCAACTTCAAGGTAGTGATCGTTAAATGTTATATTCTGTTCAGGGTCTAGAGCCTCAAGTAACGCAGACGAAGGATCGCCTCTATAATCATTTCCAACTTTGTCAACCTCGTCGAGAAGAATAAGTGGGTTTTTTGTTCCAGCTTTTTTCATCATTTGAATAATTCTGCCTGGCAATGAGCCTATGTAAGTTCTTCTGTGTCCTCTTATTTCAGCTTCATCTCTAACGCCACCTAATGACATTCTAACAAATTGTCTATTGGTAGCTTTCGCTATTGACTTACCAAGAGAAGTTTTTCCAACACCTGGAGGACCAATTAAACATAAAATTGGACCTTTAATTTTATCCATTCTTTTTTGCACAGCTAAAAACTCAATAATTCTTTCTTTAACTTTTTCTAAACCATAATGATCTTCATCTAATTGTTTTAGAGCTTTATTTAAATCAATATCCACTTTATCTTTTTTATACCAAGGTATATCAATCATCCAATCAAGATAGTTTCTAACTACAGTAGCTTCAGCTGACATTGGACTCATATTTTTTAATTTTTTAAGTTCTGACAAACATTTTTTTTGAACTTCTTTAGGCATTTTGGCTTTTTGAATAGCTTTATTTAAATTTGAAGTTTCATCTTTTCCATCTTCAATTTCACCTAATTCCTTTTGAATTGCTTTTAATTGTTCGTTTAAATAATATTCTCTTTGAGTTTTCTCCATCTGAGTTTTAACTCTACCTCTAATTTTTTTCTCAACACCAATAATACTAGTTTCATTTTCCATTATTTTAACAACAGCGTTTAATCTTTTTTTAACATCTGTAGTTTCAAATAGTTGTTGTTTTTCAGAAATCGTGGTGTTTAAATGAGAGGCTATATTATCTGCTATTTTAGAAGGATCTTTTAATTCTTTAATATTTGAAATTGTTTCCGATGATATTTTCTTATTTATAGATGTAAGTTTTTCTAATCTTCTTACTGCTGTAATTGCCAATGGCATCAAGTCTTCACCAGTTGAAATTAAATCGTTATTATACTCATAAGAACATGTAATAAATTTTTCATCATCTTTAAAATCTATTATTTTAACTCTTTTTATGCCTTCAGCTAAAACTTTTACTGTGCCATCTGGTAATTTAAGAAGTTGTAGTATCGAACTTTCACATCCATACATAAATACATCTGTTTTTTTTGGATCATCTACTTCTGAATTTTTTTGTGTAACTAAAATAATTTTTTTATTATCTTTCATCACTTCATTTAATGCGGTGATTGATTTATCTCTTCCAACAAATAAAGGTATAACCATACTCGGAAACACGACAATGTCTCTGAGTGGTAAAGCTGGAGATGTATGTTTAACTTCCATTGTCTAAATATGGATATTATATTGAATTTTGCAATAGAAAATTATCGCTTATTAACCTTATTTAAGCTGCAGATATTTTTTCTGCCTTGGATTTAGCTTCCTTCGAGTGGATTATTAGTGGATCATTCTGACCTTTGACCGCACCTGTATCAATAATAATTTCTTCCACATTTTCTTGACTAGGCAAGTCAAACATAGTTTTTAAAAGTATATTTTCTAAAATTGATCTTAGTCCTCTTGCTCCAGTTTTTTTTTTAATTCCTTTTTGAGCAATTTCTTTAATTGCTGCATCCTTAAATGTCAATTTAACACCTTCTAATTTAAATAATTCTTTATACTGTTTGATCAGTGAATTTTTTGGCTCGACTAATATTTTAATTAAAGATTTTTCATCTAAATCTTCTAGTGTTGCGGTTATTGGGAGTCTGCCAATAAATTCTGGTATTAAGCCATATTTTAATAAATCTTCTGGTTCAAGGCCTTTCATCCATTCTCCTATTTTTTTATCAGCAACACTTTTAACTTCTGCACCAAATCCAATTGATGAGCCTTTATCTCTTTGAGAAATAATTTTGTCTAGGCCTGCAAAAGCACCGCCACAAATAAATAATATATTTGTTGTATCAACTTGTAGAAATTCTTGTTGTGGGTGTTTTCTTCCACCTTGAGGAGGTACGCTCGCAACTGTACCTTCCATTATCTTTAAGAGAGCTTGTTGTACACCTTCACCCGAAACATCTCTTGTAATTGATGGATTTTCTGATTTTCTACTTATCTTGTCTACTTCGTCAATGTATACAATTCCTCTCTGTGCTTTCTCTACATTGTAATCGGCTGCCTGTAAAAGTTTTAAAATAATATTTTCAACATCTTCACCAACATAACCTGCTTCTGTTAAAGTTGTGGCGTCAGCCATTGTAAATGGCACGTCTAAAATTCTAGCTAAAGTTTGTGCTAATAAAGTCTTTCCACATCCGGTAGGTCCTAATAATAAAATATTTGATTTAGCAAGTTCTACTGATTTACTGGTTTTGCTTTCATAATTAAGTCTTTTGTAATGATTATGAACTGCAACAGATAAAACTTTTTTAGCATAATTTTGTCCTATTACATAATCATCAAGTACTTTACAAATTTCTTTAGGTGATGGTAATCCATCTTGATGCTTTACAAAAGTATCTTTATTTTCTTCTTTAATAATATCCATGCATAGTTCTACGCACTCATCACAAATAAAAACGGTCGGACCAGCAATTAATTTTCTAACTTCGTGTTGACTTTTGCCGCAGAAAGAGCAGTAAAGAATATTTTTATTATTTGTAGTCATAATTTTTATTTCGAATCAATTTTATTACTCTATTACATTTGACTTATTCTAATCAAGTGTAGGTTGTGGAAAATCTATATGTAGTAAATTATTGTCTCTTAACTACTACTTTGTCTATAAGTCCAAAATCTTTTGCATTCTCAGGAGTCATAAAATTATCTCTTTCAAGAGCTGGCTTTATTTCATCAACAGACTTATTTGTATGTTTTGAATAAATTTCATTTAATCTTTTTTTTAAAGATAGCACCTCATTAGCATGAATTTCAATATCGGTAGCTTGACCTTGAAACCCTGCTGAAGGTTGATGAACCATTATTCTTGAATTTGGAAGAGAAAATCTTTTTCCTTTTGTTCCAGCTGCCAATAAAAAAGACCCCATGCTAGCTGCTTGTCCAATACATAAAGTTGATACATCAGGTTTTATATATTGCATGGTATCATAAATTCCTAAACCTGCGGTTACCAACCCTCCAGGGCTATTTATATAAAGAAAAATTTCTTTTTTTGGATCTTCAGACTCTAAAAATAAAAGTTGAGCAGTAACTAATGATGCAACACTGTCATTAATTGGGCCAACTACAAAAACTATTCTTTCTTTTAATAATCTTGAATAGATATCATAGGCTCTTTCACCTCTACTTGATTGCTCAACAACCATAGGTATTAGAGTGTTTAGGTGTTCGGGTATTTTATTCATAGTTTGATTCGTTATACTTATACAACTTGTGATTACTTTTTGCTAACTTTTTTTGCTTTTGATTTTTTATTTACTGTAGCTTCGGTTTTTTTAGGGCTTGATGCTTTTTTTGATGAGGAACTTTTTTTGTCAGACGAGTGATCATGATTATGGCCATGGCTATGATCATGATGTTCTTTCATATGTCTCTCATTTTCTTCTTTTAAAAGTTTTTCAGCTTGTTCTTTTGTAATTTCTTTTAAATTTGATTTAGCTTTTAGTTTAATTTCTTTTAAAATTTTTTCTTCATATAGTTTACCTCTAAGATTACCTAAAACAGCAGGGTTTTTTTGATAATATTCTTGCAACATCTTTTCCTGTCCTGGCATCATTCTAAGTTGTTTTTGTATTTCAGTTTGCATTTCTTGCTCACTTACATTGATTTTATTTTGTTCACCGAATTCATTTAATATCAATCCTGTTTTAATTCTTTTTATAGCTTTTTTTTCAAGATCTTTTTTATTTTTACTTAGCTCTTCTTGTTTCATATCCTGTGATAGAATTTTAATTTCTTGTTCTTTTAAATTTTCAGGAATTTCGTCTAACTTAACCTTATCTAATTCATCTAATATTTGTCTACTGCTTAGTGCATCTAATGAATTTTTATATTCCTCATTAATTTGTTTAGTAATTAAATCTTTTAAATCTTTTAAATCTTTTGCTCCAAGATTTTTTGCAAAATCATCATCAATTATTACTTTTTTTGGTTTTTTTACTGCGGTAATTTTACATACAAAAATTGCTTTCTTTCCAGTTAGTTCTTTTTCTGGAAAATTTTCTGGTAAATTAACTTCTACTTTGGCCTCATCATCTTTTTTTACTTTTAACAATTGTTTGTCAAAACCTTTGATGAATAAATCTTTTCCAATTTCTAATTGAGTATTTTTGCCTTCGTTACCTTTAAATTCTTTTCCATCAACTGTTGCTTGATAATCAAAAACAACAAGGTCGCCTTCATTAGCTACCTTTGCAGGATCTGCTTCTTCAAAGTTTTTTTGAGATTTTGCTATTTCTTGAATTCTTTTTTCTGTTTCTTTGCTATCTATTTTAACTTTAAATTCATCAAATTTAATATTTTGTAAACTTTTAATATCGATCTTTGGTAATTCTGTTACTGAAATAACATATTCTAAATCTTTATCTTCACCATAAGTTTTTAAATCAATTTTAGGTTGGCCTGCAGGCTTTATTTTGTTTTCTTGAAGGGCTTTGGTGCTAGTGTCTTTTAAAACTTTATCTAAAACTTCGCCAAATATAGCTTGACCAAATTGTTTTTTTAAAATTTCTTTTGGAACTTTTCCTGGTCTAAAACCTTTAAGTGTTACTGTGTTTTTAACTTCTTCATATTTTTCATCCATATAAGAAGAAATAGTTTTTTTATCTATAAAAACTTTTAAATCTTTACTTAAACCTTTTTTATTTTCTACTGTAACTTTCATAAAATATTTTGGTAGGCGAGAAAGGACTCGAACCTTCACAGCTTGCACTATTGGTTCCTAAGACCAACGCGTCTACCAATTCCGCCACTCGCCCAATTTAAAAGGTTTTATATATTATAGTTCTGATTTGTCCAATTAGAATAATAGTGTAAAACATGATAAATATTAAAAAAAAATGATTGTTTCACCTTGTATAAGTATTTGTAAAACGGACCCGGTGACTGGTTATTGTTATGGTTGCGGAAGAAGCAATGAAGATAAAAAAATGTGGAAAGATGAAAAAACCACAAATGAATGGAAAAAAAACAATCTCTTAGAAATTAAAAATCGATTAAAAGGTTGGCAATTAGAAAGTTTTAAAGAATCTTATAATCATAAGATAAAAAGTGGAATTTCATTATTTAAAAAACAAAATCTGAAATAAAAGAATGGCTTTAAATAGTCAATTTATAAAACTAAACAAAAAAATCATTGCCTGTAAAAAATGCAAAAGATTAAAAAATTTTAGAGAAAAAATTGCTAAAGAAAAAAGAAAACAATATATAAATGAAAAATACTGGGGAAAACCCATAACTGGATTTGGTGATTTAAGTGGTAAAGTTCTATTAGTTGGTCTCGCACCAGCTGCACACGGTGGAAATAGAACTGGCAGAGTATTTACTGGTGATAGATCTGCAGAATTTTTATACAAATGCTTGCATAAAGTAAAAATGTCCAATCAATCAACTTCAGAAAATAAAAATGATGGTTTAAAACTTTACAACTCATATATCACAACTGCTTTAAAGTGTGTTCCGCCTGGAGATAAACCAACTTTTCTAGAACTTAGAACTTGCTTCGGTTATTTTAAAGAAGAAATAGATTTACTTAAAAATGTTAAAATTATTATTGCTTTAGGCAAAATAGCTTTCGATGCATGCATTCAATTTTATAAAGAAACTTATTTTTTAAAAAATAAAAATTACATGTTTGGTCATGGTGCAAAATATCAATTACCAGATAAAAAAATATTAATTGGATGTTATCATCCAAGTCCTAGAAATGTTAATACTGGGAGAATTGATGAAAAAAAAATGACTTCTCTATTTAAAAAAGTTTTGAAACTAACTTGATAAATAATCTTTAAATTTATTTTTTAATATTTCAGGAATTTTAATTGGTCTTCCTTGTTCATTGACAATAACAAGATGAACTTCAGCTTCAGATATTGTATCGTTATCTCTTTTAACAATTTGTTTCATAATAAAAGATGTTTTGGTCATAACTTTAATTATCGAAATAATTTTAAGATTGTCTTCAAATTTTGCTGGCTTTAAATAGTTAATATTACATGATTTAACAATAATTAAAGCTCTGTGCTCTTCTAGTAATTTTTTATTGCTCAAGCCTAATGAATAAATTGCCTCAGATCTGGCTCTTTCTAAAAATTTTAAATAATTAGCATAGTAAACCACTCCTCCTGAGTCGGTGTCTTCATAATATACTTTCACATTGTGGAAAAATTCTTTGATCATAATTTTATGATATCAAAAGTCTTGATTATTTAATAGTAATGTAAGTTAATGAAAGTTTATATAATTTGGTTAATAGGGGTAATTCTTTGGAATTTTGGTTACCCAATGGCAAAACCTATAGAAGATGTTTTAGCTGCAATAATTCTTTCTTTTATAAGTTTTGGTTTAAAAAAATATCTCAAACTCTAACTAGTTAGATGAAAAATATATATTTTGATAATATGCAATAGAACTTAGTTTAGAATTATCCGTATCAGACATTATAGCAACACCATTAATTTCGTCTAAATCTAAATTATGAAATTTTTTGAAATGATCTCTCACATTTACTTTTACAGTTACCCATTCATTTAAATTTTCTTTTGTGGTTGATAAAACATAGTCTATTGATTTTTTGGTAAATGGACTTGGATGATAAGTGTTTACATCATTGTTACTAGAAAAAACATAATTCATAGCTCTATTTGAAAGTGGCGTAGCTCCAGTTTTTTTCACTACAAATACTCTAGCGGCATAGTCATGACCTTTTTTGCTACCTTCGTCTATGCCAGGCAAATCTTTTTCAATTTTCCAAGTAATATTAAGAAATGGTGTTTCGATTAAATTAATTTTAATCTCTTTACCCAGTCCAGAAGCTGAATTATTTGCTTCAGCGCGTAGAAATTTGCCATTTTCATTATTTCCTAAAGAATAGTGTGTCTTCGCATCAGCTCCTCTCACTTTTCTAACTTTTAATGTAGATAGCTCATTTTCAGTAAATTCAAATACATTTACGCTTTCAGCTAAAGTTATATTAAAAAAAGAAAAAAAAATTATTAAAATGTAATTAAAAGTTTTTAACATAAGTTTCTGTTAATTTAATAAGTAGATCTTCCACCGCTTATATCAAATACAGCCGCTGTTGAAAAAGAGTTTTCCTCTGAAGATAACCAACACACCATGGAAGAAAGTTCATTTAATTCTAAGAATCGACTTCTGGGTACTTTTGAAAGCATTCTTTGAACATGTTCTTTTGTCATTTGATCTAAGATTCTAGTTTTTGCTCCAGCTGGTGTAACGGCGTTTACCGCTATATTATAAGTTGCTAATTCTTTTCCTAAAGACTTGGTAAGACCTATAACACCAGCTTTAGCTGAACTATATGCGCTAGCATTTGCATTTCCATCTTTTCCTGAAACAGAAGCCATATTTACAATTCTACCATAGTTATTATTTATCATATGAGGAACTATAGACTTGCAACAATAAAAAGTGCCATGAAGATTAATGTCTATAATAGAATTCCAGTCCTTTATATTATAATTCCAGAGTTCAGCAGTAGGTCCTGTAATACCAGCATTATTAACTAATATATCAATTTTGTTATTTGATGTTATTTCGTTAACAGTTTTTTGAACTTGATCAAAATTTGATACATCAACAACATTATAATTTAAATTTGGATTATTAATTTCTTTGGTTGCTTTAGATAATTCTTTTTCATCAATATCCCATATAAATACTTTTGATCCAGATAGTAAAAACTTTTTTGCTATATCTAGGCCAAACCCCTGGGCACCACCAGTTATAATAGCTGTTTTACTTTTAAGATCAAATTGGTGCATAGAACTATTATTTACTTGCTAATAAATAATAAGTTATTGATGAAAAAACTGCACCTATAATCCAAGAAAAAGGTTGTAAAAATCTAAGTTCGGCATTCCATATAGTTGCTGAAGCAAAAATAAAACCAATAAATAAAGAATATATTGATTTAATCTGCCATCCACCAGAATAATGATAAGCGCCATCTTTATTTGATGAAAAAATGTCTTTATTAATAACTTTTTTATTTTTTATAACGTAGTAATCAATAAGCATAACCCCTGCTATCGGTCCAAAAAATGAACCTAAGGTGTCAACAAAGGATAAAATTCCTATTTTGCTTAAAATTGGATCCCAAAAAACTGCAAATATAAATCCTAATAAAATAATTATTATTCCTGAACTCCTTAAGCTCGATCTATTTGGGAAAAAATTAATAATTGAATTTTGTGAAGGAATATAGTTTGCGATTAGATTAGTTGATGTTGAAGCAACAAGTATAAACAATAATGCTATAAAAGTTAAAAGAGTATTGTCAAACTTTCCAATAATATCCGTGGGGTTTGTTAATATTCTATCTACAGCAATTAAGTTTTTTTCAAAAAAAACGCTAGATCCTAAAACCAAAAAAATTGCTAGAAATGAAAAAATTAATAAATTTAAAAGTAAACTTAAATTACCTTTATTTACTTCATTTTCATTTTTTGCATATCTAGAAAAATCCCCAAAATTTACAATAACAATTGAAAAATATGCAAAAAAAGTTCCCGCAACCGAAAGTAACGCTATTAAACTTTCTTTATTATAAATGTTATTACTTTTTAGTAAATCAACAAATGAATTTATTATCTCGTTATAATTTTCTGAAATTAACATTACAAAAAAAATAGTTAATCCTAAATAAACAAATAATGCTGAAAAATTAATTATTTTTTTAATAAATCTTTGACCATTATTAAATAATAAATATTGAATCCAAAGAGCAAATATTAATGAGAACCAATCGATAATATTCAATCCCATAAAAAATAATAAAAAAATATCTTTATCTAAAATTGCACTGTCTATTGAAAATAAACTAATTCGAAATAGGTAGCCTATTGATTTTGATATAAAGTATGTTTGTACACCAAACATAAAAATTCCAACTAAACCTCTTAACATAGCTACATATCTTGCTCCATATACACCCATTGATAATCTTAAAAAAACTGGAAATGGAATTCCATGTTTTTG
>CAZABF010000025.1:0-10266 GCA_964483495.1 uncultured Candidatus Pelagibacter sp.
TTTATCAACAATTCAGGTTGTTCTAAAGCTGCAAAATGACCTCCTGCAGTCATCTCAGTCCATTGTTGAACATTATATATTCTTTCTACATATGATTTAGGAGCCCATTCTAAATATTCTTTTGGGAATTTTGCAATAGCTGTTGGAACCTTTAAAGGAAGGTGATCTTTAGGGAGTGCTCTTCCGCCCTCTTTTCTTCTTCCATAATAAATCCAGGATGCTGTATTAAATGTTTTAGTTACTAAATAAACCATGATGTTTGATATTAAAATATCTTTTGAATAAACGCTTTCAATGTCACCATTTTTTATATCAGACCAGCCACGCATTTTTTCAATTATCCAAGCAGCAACGCCTACTGGACTATCCATCATTGCATAACTTAATGTTTGTGGTTTTGTAGCTTGTTGTGTTCTATAGCCATCTTCAATTCTTTGTTCTTTTTTAAATCTTTCTTGCCATTCTTTTTCCTCAGTTGTTTGTGGTCCATCTGGATGTCGAGTAATTAAAATATTAATATGAATTCCTAACAAATTTTCTGGAAAATCATATGCCAGCCACGTGCATATTGTTCCTCCAAAATCACCTCCTTGTGAAATATATTTTTTATAACCAAGAACATTTGTCATTAATGAATTAAATATTGCTGCCATTTTTCTTGGACCAATTGGTCTAGAAGGACGTCCTGAAAATCCATACCCTGGTAAAGATGGGGCAACGACATCAAAACTATCTTCTTCTTTTCCTCCGTATTTTTCAGGATGAGCTAATTGATCAATAATATGTAAAAATTCTACTATCGACCCAGGCCAACCATGATTTAGCAATAATGGCTTTGGATTAGATCCACTACCTTTTTCATGAATAAAATGAATATCGATTCCATCTATATTAGATTTAAAATTATTAAATTTATTTATTTTTTCTTCTGTTTTTCTCCAATTAAATTTATTAACCCAATAATCAGCAAACTCTTTCATGTAATCTAAATTTGTTCCGTAATCCCAACCTCCATCGTCAGGCATCTCGTGCCATTGGTAGTTTTTCACCTTTGAATATATATTTTGAAGACTTTCTTCTGAGATATGTACTTTAAAAGGTTTTGTCATTTTACTAGTATATATATTTTTAAATTTAAAATATAAAAATAGTTATGAAAAAAATAATCAACAATCCAGCTAATTTTGTAGAAGAGTCTATCGATGGACTTATTAAATCTCATCCAGATGTTTATGCTTTGGCCAAAGATAATAACAGAGTAGTTACAAGAGCAAATAAAGCTTCAAATAAAGTTGGAATAGTAACAGGAGGTGGATCTGGACATCTGCCGGTCTTTACTGGTTATGTTGGTAAAGGATTTTTAGACGCTTGTGCAATTGGATCTGTATTCGCATCTCCATCAGTAGAACAGATGGTTTCAGCTATAAAAAACGCTGATAATGGTAATGGAGTTTTATGTGTCATTGGAAATTATGGCGGCGATGTAATGAATTTTGAAATGGCTTGTGAAATGGTTGAAGCAGAAGGAATTAAAACAAAAAAAGTAATTGTTGCAGACGATATTGCAAGCGCAAGTGAAGCGGAAAAATCAAAACGTAGAGGCATTGCTGGAATGATTTTTGTATTTAAAGTTGCTGGAGCAATTGCTGAAACTGGCGCATCTCTTGATGATGTTTTTAAAACTGCAACAGAAGTTAATAATAATATTCGAACTCTTGGTGTTGCTGTATCACCTTGTATTTTACCTGAAGCTGGAAAACCTACTTTTGAAATTAGTGATGATGAAATTGAAATAGGAATGGGTATACACGGTGAACCTGGAATAAAAAGAGAAAAATTAAGACCTGCAAATGATTTGGTAGATGATTTATATAAAAGAATTATCGACGACTCCAAGTTAACTGCTAATGATAATATTGCAATTATGATAAACAGTTTAGGCGCTACACCGCTTGAGGAGCTATATATTATATCTAAAAGAGTTAATGAAAATTTATCTAATTCTAAAATAAAAAATATTAAAACTTACGTTGGAAGATATGCTACTTCGATGGAAATGGCAGGAATGTCTATAACTACACTTAAATTGAATGATAATTTAAAAAAACACCTTCTTGCAAAAAGCGATTGTCCTTTTTGGAATAATTAAATTTTATTTCTTAAAATATACACAAATATAAATCCGGTAATATACATTATTAGTGCATAAGCACCTGTTGGTATTGCGTATAATATATCGCTACCAAATATTTGCGTAGAAACAAATATTGCTAAACTACCGTTTTGCAATCCACATTCTAAAGCAATACACTTTCTTTGTTTAATTCCTGAAGCAAAAGTTTTAGCAAGATAATATGCAATTATCATCATTGTTACATTTAAAATCAAAGCAATAAGACCTGCTTGCATTATGAAGCTTATTATATGATCTCTTTCTTCGTAAAATGCAGCTATGAAAAAAATTATAAAAAATACTATGTTAAGTTTATTAAATATTTCAACTTTTGAAGCTACAAAACTATCTGCAAATTTTCTGATAATCATCCCTAAAATAACTGGAATTGTTACTACCAATACCATTTTAAGAGCAATACCTGTCATTGAGATGTTTTGAGAGATATTTGTTATTCCAAGTAAATCAGCAGATGTAAAAATTATAAAAGGAACTGAAATAATACTAATTAAACTAATAATAGCTGTTAAAGAAATCGATAATGCAACATCTCCATCAGCAAACTTAGTTAATATATTTGATGTAACTCCTCCTGGTGCAGCTGCAATAATCATAACCCCTATTGCTATTTCAGGTGGTGTTTTTAAAATGATAATTAATAAGTACGCAACTATTGGAAGAATTATTAATTGCGAAATAAAACCAACAATAAAATCTTTTGGAGCTTTGAATACCCTAGTAAAATCTTCAACTTTTAAACCTAGCCCTAAGCCTAGCATTATTAGCGCAAGTATTATTGGTGCTATTTTAGTAACAGTTTCCATAGTTCCGACACAGTTTTCTACTCTATGTTATTTATTATAATTTACTATAAATTAAATTTATATATAGAAAAAGCTAATAGAAATGCTCTCAGATAAAGAAATAGTTTGCCCTAATAACCTTCTTAATGTTGCGCATAAGAAAAAAGGTGTAACTGTTGGAATAGTCAATGCTGGAAAACCTCTTCCAATGTTGTCCGTGATGGACGCTGTAAATGAAAACTTAATTATACCAATTTTTATTGGTGATAAAGATGAAATTCAAAAATGTGCTGATGATTTAAAATTTGATATATCAAAATTTGAAATCATTCATGAACCGGTAGAAAACAATACTGCAAAAGTAGCGGCAAAATTAGCTTCAAAAAATAAAATAAGAATAATTGTTAAAGGACATATTCATACCGATATACTTATAAAAGAAGTATTAAAAAGAGAATATAAATTGTTAGGTAAAACAAGATTAAGTCACATATGGCATATGACTTTAGGGAAAGAAGATAAACCATTAATAATTACAGATGGAGCTTTAAATGTAATGCCCAATGTTAAAACAAAAATGCACATACTAAAAAATGTAATTAATTTTTCAAATAGAATAGGAATAAAAAGACCTAAAGTTGCTGTCTTGTCTGCAACAGAAGAAGTATTGAATAGTGTACCAAGTTCATTAGATGCAAAAGAAATTACTGAACTAGCAAAAAAAGAAAATTTAAATGCAGATGTCGTTGGTCCACTTGCATTTGATAATAGTATTTCAAAAAAATCAGCAGCTATTAAGGGAATTAAAAATGCAGTTGCAGGAGAAGCGGATGTGTTATTAGTGCCAAGTGTTGAGACAGGTAATGGGCTAGTTAAGATGATGATATATTTTATGGGGGCTTGTGCGGCAGGTGTAGTTATTGGAGGAAAAGTTCCTGTTGTGATTACTAGTAGATCAGATGATGCGCCAGCAAGATTAGCATCAATAGCAGCAGCTATTGTTGCATTAGATTAATTAATGTTATAAAAAACTTTTTTGAATAATCATGGCAATTAAATATCTTAAAAAATCACCAAAAACTTCATCTACAGATGATACGAAAACAAGGGAAATTGTAGAAAATATTTTAAAGGATATTGAGAAAAAAAAAGAAGAAGGCTGCAAAGAACTTGGAAAAAAATTTGATAAGTATGATGGTGAAATTATAGTCTCTAAAGAAAAAATTGAACAAATAAAAAAAAACTTAGACCAAAAAACTAAGGATGATGTTCAATTTTCTCATGAAAGAGTAAGAAAATTTGCTGAAGCTCAATTAAAAAACTATGGTCAAGATTTTGAAGTAGAACTTTCTGATGGTTTGTATGCAGGTCAAAAATTAATTCCGGTTAATACAGCAGGATGTTATGTGCCTGCTGGAAGATATGCTCATATAGCATCAGCTGTTATGAGTGTTACAACAGCTAAAGTTGCAGGAGTGAAAAATATTTTAGTTTGTAGCTCACCAAAACCTGATGTTGGTGTTCACCCAACTATTGTTTACACGGCAGATCTTTGTGGTGCTGATGTGATAATGAATTTAGGTGGTGTTCAAGCTATTGCAGCAATGACAAATGGTTTATTCGGAAATGCACCAGCAGATATATTGGTTGGTCCCGGAAATCAATTTGTTGCTGAGGCAAAAAGAATTTTATTTGGCAAAGTTGGAATTGATTTATTTGCTGGTCCAACAGAAATTGCAATTATTGCAGACGAAAATGCCGATGCAGAAATTGTTGCTATAGATTTGGTAGGTCAAGCAGAACACGGTTATAATTCTCCTGCTTGGTTATTCACAACAAATAAAGACTTAGCTGATAAAGTTATTAAAAGAGTACCGGAATTAATTGCTGAATTACCTGAATTACCAAGAACTAATGCTGAAGCTGCATGGAGAGATTATGGCGAAGTTGTTCTTTGTGATACAGACGAGGAAATTGCTTCTATAAGTGACGATTATGCCCCAGAACATTTAGAGGTTCAAACAAAAAATTTAGAATGGTTTCATAACAGACTTAAAAATTACGGTTCATTATTTGTTGGCGAAGAAACAACTGTTGCTTATGGAGATAAATGTTCAGGCACAAACCATATTTTACCAACTAAAGGAGCTGGAAGATATACTGGTGGGCTATTCGTTGGAAAATTTATCAAAACATTAAGTTTTCAAAGAATGACAAAAAAATCTACTGAACTGGTTGGTGCTGCAGCTGCAAGACTTTCGAGGTATGAAGGAATGGAAGCTCATGCTAGAACTGGCGATGTAAGACTTAAAAAATACGGTTTTTCAAATTAAATTAATTATATCAAATAATACGTAAAAAGCTAAACCTAGTAATAGAAAACTCATTTTTTACTTAATATGTCTGCTCTAAAAGTCGAATAAACTATTAAAACTAAAAATGGAATACATGTTAAGTTCATTGTTTTCCAACTAGTTAAACTTAACAATACTCCTGCCGATAGACTCCCTAATGCCATTATAGAAAATACAATCAAATCATTGATTCCTTGTGCTCTAAATTTCTCTTCTTCTTTGTAAGTTAAAACAACCAAACTAGTTCCGGAAATAAATAAAAAATTCCACCCTAATCCTAAGAATATAAGGGCTACCATATAATTTGCATGTGTTTGTTCAAATAAACTTAAGACTATCGTTACGACTAAAAACAAAACACCCATATACATTACATTGCTATGACCAAACTTTTTAATTAAATTTCCTGTAATTAATGATGGAAGAAACATGGCTGCTACATGAAATTGAAGAACTAAACCTGTTTTTTCTAAACTCATTTTTTCCATTATGTGCATACTTATGGGGGTAGCAGTCATTAAAAATGACATTACAGCATAAGCAAATGCAGCGGCAGTTACAGCTTGCAAAAATCTTGGTTGAAAAATTATTTCAAACAATCTACGTCCGCTACTGTATTTATTATTTAAATCCATTTTTGTTTTTTCATTTTTTTTTTAAAAAAATAATAATATTGCTGGCATAAAAGAAAATGCAGTTAGCAAAAGATAAGAGCCAACATATAAATGATCAGGGATAAGATTTTTTGTATAGTTTGCTGATGTTATTCCTAAAAAAGCTGCAACAATACCTGCTAACATTAAAATAGAGATAGCTTTTGGTGCTTTTTCTTTCTCTACACTTTCTGCTGCTGCAAAACGATATTGATGAATAAATGCCAATCCCATACCAATAATTAAACATGAGATACAAAATAAAATAAAGTTTTGTTGATAAATAGCGAAAGCAGCTAGCAAAGAAGACACTGAGCTTCCGAAGGATGCAAAAATAAAACCTAACCTTCGACCTATTTTGCTCATAATTTTAGCTGCAAAAATAGTACAAATTGCAGTACCAACAACTGATAGAGCTGTAGGTAATGTAGATAAAGACTTTATAGAAGTAATTTGTGACCCAATAATTCCACTTAAAAAAACTGTAATAGTTGCAGCTGTAAAACCAAATACTTGACTTAATGTAAGTAACCAAAGATTCTTATTCATTCTAATTTAATATTGTCCCAAAAAATTTTTTACTGTTTCATTAAACTTTTGAGGTTCTTCAAGATGGACGTTGTGACTGCAACCTTTGAAGATTTCTAATTTACTATTAGGTATGTTTTTTTTTAAAGTATCAACTTGATCAAAATTATAAGAAACATCTCTATCACCCCAAATGATCAATGTATCTTGTTTAATATTCTTTAAATTTTCATACCCTCTCCAATTTTTCATAGCAATAAGTGCATTATCAGCAGATTGTATAGAAATATTTTTGACTGCATTTTCACATAAATAATAATATTTTGCTTTATTACCTTCTATAAACCATTTTTTTGTGATTCTGTTTACTGTTTCTTTTAATCCATCTTTTTTTAATCTTTCTCTTGTCGTATCCATTGACTCAAATCTTCCTGGAACATCTCCAATTGAACCAGTTGCAAAACAAATTAGTTTTTTAATTCTGTCTCCAGAAATTTTAACCATTTCCTGGACTATCATTCCTCCCATTGAGTGACCCATTAAATGAAATTCAGTTATTTTTTTTTCGTCAAGGCATTTAAATATAAATTTTGCAATTGCATTAATGCTATTTAGAGATTGAACTTTGTAGCTTTCACCAAAACCAGGCAAAGCAGGGGTAAATATTCTAAAATGCTTGCTTAAGAATTCTTTTTGCAAATTCCACATTTCTGAGGAACCTAAATATCCATGAACTAAAACCAAAGGAAAACCTGGTCCAATATCATCTATATATATGTCTTGCATAATTAAATTTAAAATATAGTTGTATACTTAAATATTAAAAACAAAAATCAAAATTTAAAAAATAATCTTTATGATAGGAATTTTAGGAGGAATGGGTACGCAAGCTGGTTTAGATTTTTGTAATAAATTAGCAAAATTAAACCGGGGTAAACTAGACCAACAATATCCTATGTTTGTACTTTATAATAAATCTAACACTCCTAGAAGACCTGAAAATTTGAAAAAATACTATAATATTTTAAAAGAACTTGTTGATGGTTGTAAAATGTTACAAAAAAATAAATGTAAATTTATTGTTATGCCATGCAACACTGCACATTACTGGCATAAAGATATACAAAAAAAAATTAAAATTCCTTTATTAAGTATGCCAAAAGAAGTTTATCTCTATACAAAAAAAACATGTAAAAAAAATTCTACAATTGGAATTTTATGTACTGAGGCTACATTAAAAACAAAAGTTTATAACGATTATTTTGATAAAAATTTTAGATTAATTAGTTCTGAAAAAAAAATACAAAAAAATTCTGTTAATAAAGCGATTAAACTTGTCAAAATGGGTAAGGTTAAGGAAGCTGAAATAGCACTAAGATCTGCTGTAAAACATTTAATAAGAAAAAAGTGTAAAAAAATTATTTTGGGATGTACTGAATTACCAATAGCTATTTTTTCTTATAAATCATTCAAAAAAGCTAAAGAATCGAAACTTTTTATTGATCCGAATTTATTATTAGCTCAAGTATGTATGAAAAAATATAAGAAATAAATTACTTTTTTCTTTTTCTTCTTATTCTTTTATCAATTTCTCTGGCAATAATTAATAACGCAACTACTTGAAGTATTTTCCAAATTAAATCCCAGTCTAAACTCATAAATTATTTTTTTTCATTCACAACAAAAAATAGTTTTCTTGGAAATGTGCCTTCTTCAAATTTTTCTAAAGAAATATTTTTGAATCCATTTAATAAGGAATTAACTTTTTCTTCTGAAAAATAATGAACAATAAATCCATCGTTTTCATAAAGATCTTCTCCCCTGTGAATTCCTTTTTTAAAATCTCCATCATTTGTATGGCGAACAGTATAAATATTAATACCACCTGGTTTTAAAACTCTTTGAATTTCACTGTTTAATTTTTGTAAATCATCTGTCGTTAAAGCCATACAGTAAAGCATATGAGAATAACATGCTTCTATTGAATTATCTTCAAATGGAAGTTTTTCTCTTACATCAAACAATTTTGTTGAAATATAATTAGATAAATTATCTTTTTTAGTTTTTTGATTAATTATTTTAATTCCTGAAGGGCTGTAATCTAAAGCAATAGTATGAATTGAATTTTTTGCAAAGAATATAGTATCTCTTCCTAATCCTGCCCCAATCTCAACTATTTTATCGATCTTTTTTTCTTGAAATAATTTTAGGGCTTTCTTTGCTGGTATACTTGAATTTAAACCAAACATCTCAGGCTTACTTGAGAAATTACTTTCCCAATGCTGAGATTGTTGGTCTAATTTTTTTTGATCCAAATTTATTTTACTGGGTCTGGAACTTTACGCAAATAAGGCTTTAAAGTTTCCCAACCATCAGGGTATATTTTTTTTGCTTCTTCGTTAGTTATTTTAGGAACAATAATTACCTTATCGCCAGGCACCCAATCAGCAGGTGTCGCAATTTTATGTTTTGCTGTACGCTGCATAGAATCGATTGTTCTTAATATTTCATTAAAGTTACGGCCAGTTGTCATTGGATATGTTAAAAATAAACCAATTCTTTTATCTGGTCTAATAACATAAACAGTTCTAACTGTTTCGTTATCAACAGCAGTACGTCCCATTGATGTTGTTCCAGCGTCACCTTCTAGCATGTTATAAAGTTTTGCAACTTCTAACTTTTCATCTGCTACGATTGGATAATTTGGTTTTAGACCGCAAACATCTTTAATATCATCCAGCCATTTTACGTGATCTGATACCGGGTCTACACTTAAACCCATAACTTTTACATTTCTTTTTTCAAACTCAGGTTTCATTTTAGCTAATGCACCAAGCTCAGTTGTGCAAACTGGTGTAAAGTCTTTTGGGTGTGAAAACAAAATACCCCAGCTATCACCAAGCCACTCATGAAAAGATAATTTTCCCTCAGAAGTTTCTGCTGTAAAGTCTGGAGCCACACTGTTAATTTTTAAAGTCATTTAATTCTCCTTTAAATTTATTTTTTTAGAATGATTATAATCAAGATTGATTTACTATTCAATTTTTTATAGTATTTGATTTTGATATTGTTAATGATATTTAAACAATTATTTGATACTAAGTCTTCAACCTACACTTATATTGTATCAAGTGGCAAAGGTCGTGAAGCGCTAATTATAGATCCTGTTATTGAAAATACCGATGAGTATATAAAAGTTTTAAAAAATTTAGATTTAAAATTAGTTAAAGTAATAGATACTCACATACACGCTGACCATATCACGGGGTTAAATGAGCTCAATAAAAGAACAAACTGCACCAGAATTATGGGAGAAAAATCTAAGTCTGAAGTGATTGATTTAAGAATAAAAGATAATGAAAAAATAAATATAGAAAATATTGAACTCAAAGCTATTTACACCCCGGGACATACGGATTGTTCTTATAGTTTTTTAATGAATGATAGAGTTTTTACTGGTGATACTCTATTAATAAATACCACTGGAAGAACAGATTTTCAAACTGGGAACTCATACGATTCTTACGAATCTTTATTTAATAAATTGCTTAAATTGCCAGAAAAAACCTTGGTATACCCGGCCCATGACTATAACGAAAAAAAATGTTCAACTATTGAAAATGAAAGAAGTAATAATCCAAGACTTCAAGTAAGCTCAAAAGAAGAATATGCAGAAATTATGGATAATTTAAATTTAGTGAATCCAAAAATGATGGATGTGGCTGTACCTGCAAATATTAAAGGATTTACACTGG
>CAZABF010000026.1:0-10189 GCA_964483495.1 uncultured Candidatus Pelagibacter sp.
TAGAAATTGGAAAAGAATTTAAAATTCAACCATACGGAACAGAAGCATTATCAACTTTAAGAATTGAAATGGGACATGTGGCAGGCTCAGAATTAGATGGAAGAACAATTCCATATGACAACTCTTTAGAAGGACTGGTTAGCAAAAAGAAAGATTTTATTGGAAAGAGATCTTTAGGAAAAGCAGCATTTGTTGCTCCAGATAGACAAAAAGTTGTAGGTGTAGTTCCTTTAGACAAAAAAACTAGTATTCCAGAAGGATCTTATTTAGTTAATGATGCAAACGCAAAACTTCCAAATTCTAAATTAGGTTATGTATCCGCATCATGTTGGAGTGTTGAATATGATAATCCTTTTTCATTAGCAATACTTAAAGATGGTAAAAATATGATTGGAAAAAAACTTTTTGCTTTATCTCCATTAAAAAATAAATCTATATCTGTTGAAATTGTTTCGTCACACTATGTTGACCCTAAAGGCGAAAGGGTTAGATCATGACATCTGTATCAGCTTTAAATCATATTCATAAAACAGGTCTTTTTGGAAATTATGAAAATAAAAATGAAGAAAGTTTATTAAAAATTTCAGAAATTAAAAATTTACTTATTGTTCAAATAGTTCAATATAAAAATTCTTCAATTTCAACTTATGATATTGATATTGATAATTTGAAATTAAAAAATGAACCACTTAATGTAATTTGTAATAATGATACAAGAATTTTATGGAATGGACCAAAGAATTGGCTTTTAGTATCAATAAAAAAAGACTTGCTTAAAAATATTTTACAAGTTTTTAAAGATACCGATTTTGCTGTAACTGACCTATCTCATTCAAGAGCTATAATTGAAATAGAAGGACAGGATGCTAAAGAAGTTTTAAAAAAAGGGTGTCCTTTTAATTTTAATATTTTTGATAAAAATAATTCAATAAACTCTACATATAATGGTATAGCATTTACAGCGGATATGATTAATAATAATCCTAATAAAATAAGATTGTTTTCTTTACGAAGCTTTGGAGAGTCGTTCTATCATTCCATATCGGACTCTTCTCTGGAATTTGGATATAAAGCGATCTAGTTTACCTTTAAAAACACAGCAAATTACTCAATTTGGATAGTATCTTTTATTTACTCCCTTGAGTTGAATAAAAATACATTATAAGAATTGATATAGATCAAATTGAATTTAAAGTTCAATTATAGGGATAAATAAAATTATGGGGATAAAGAAAATATTAATTTATATTGCTAGCACTGCAATTTTATCTGGTTGTGCTCAATCGACAGCAATGTTGGGTCCAGCTATTACTTTAGCCTCTACTGGAAATGTTTCACAAGCTGGAATAACTTTTTTTACAAATAAAGTTGTAGAAAAAGAAACTGGAATGAATACGGTTTCATTTGTTTCAAGTAAAATTGAACAAAATAGTTCTAAAACTCGAATCAGACGAGAATTTAAAGAATTGGTTGAAACTAATTTTGAAAAAACTAGACAAAAACTAATTTCACAAGATCAATCAAATATATTTAATTAAATTAACTTATCCTAACTTGAATTATAAATTCAAGGTATAGTAGCAGGAGTTGGGGTCTTCCTTGTAATGAGCAAATGGAGAACATTCTTTAAAACCAAATTTAGAAAACAATTTTCTAGCCGGCAAAAAAAATTCTCCTGCACCTGTTTCAGTGCTTAATTTTGAAATTTCTAATTTTTTAGCTTCTTCAATCAAATGATCAATTATTTTTTCTCCAATTCCTGCTTTTCTAAACTTGTCTGCTACCCTTATAGATTTAAATTCTCCATGGTTTTTTTCTAAAAATTTTAATGCACCACAACCAACAAGTTCATTATTTTCCCACAAACTCCAAAATTTTATGCTTTGATCTTTTAAACCAGCGATATCAAGTACATGAGTGCTACCTGCCGGTGAAACCGCTCTAAGTTCAACGAAATGCTTGTTTAACAATTCATTTACTTCTGGATTATCAAAATTTCCTTCTATAGATTTCATTTTAATATATTTTCAAGTGTTTCTATTTGTCCAATTTTAAAAATAACAGCATCATCACTATGATATCCATACTGATTTGAAAAACTTTTAAAACGCTTTGGTGGTTCAAGTATTGGTTCCAGAGACAAGACTACAGTTCCCCAATGCATACCTAAAATTTTTTTACTTTTTAAATCTTGGCCAATATTCAATGCTTCTTCGGGATTAGCGTGATAAGCTGATTTATCTTTTAATGGCGACATTGGATAAAAATTATAAGCTCCTATATTAATGAAAGTTAAATCAATAGGACCATATTTATTTCCAAGTTCTTTATAGATATTTCCATAACCTGTATCACAAGCAAAAAATATTTTTTTATCTTTGTATTCAATTAAAAAGTTTCCCCATAATGTTTTATTTGTATCCCATAAACTTCTTTTTGACCAATGAACTGCAGGTAAAAATGTAATTTTTAAATCATTTACTTTTATTTCATCATACCAATCCATTTCATTAACGTTCCTATAACCATTTCTTGTAAAATATTTTCCAAGATTAAGTGGAGCTAAAACTTTTGCTTTTTTGTAAGGAAATCTTTGTATAGTTCTAGTGCTTAAGTGATCATAATGATTATGTGTTAATAAAAATAAGTTTACTTCTGGTAGTTCTTTAAGATTAATTGCAGGGTCTATGTATCTCTTTGGACCAAAGAATAATGGTCCCATATTTTTTTCAAAAACTGGATCGGTAATAATAGTTGTATTACCAAGTTTTATCAAAAATGTAGCATGGCCTATCCAAGCAATATAATCATTATTTTCATTTTTTTTTAAATTTTCCAAAACTTCTTTTTTACTTACAACATGGTCAGCAGGGATATCCATTTTAAGTTTTCTTTTTTCTTCATTAAAAACTTTAAAGCTCCAGTTAAAAGAAATATTTCTTTCTTGAGATCCTTCAGGATTTCTGAAGGTTCCATTTGGTAGATGATGATAGGGTTTATTGTTCATAGCTAATAAGGCGTTGTTATAAACAAAAAAAATTAATAAAAAACTTAAAAGTTTAGACACCGGGACTATTTTATTTTTCAATTACTGTTAAATGACCCATTTTTCTATTTTCTTTTATGGTGTTTTTTAAATAATCAAAGAAAAATTCGTTATCTTTAAACTTTTTGTTTCTGTAAACTAATATGTCTTCACCGATTAAATTAACCATTTTGGCATTATATAATTTTTTTGTTTCAACTTTATTTAGTCCGCATATTGCTCTTATATGATTTTCAAATTGGCTAACATTGTAGGCATTTATAGTAAGATGTCCTGAATTGTGAACTCTTGGGGCAATTTCATTTACATATAAATTTTCATTCTTATCAATGAAATATTCAACACACATGCTTCCAATATAACCAAGTTCTTCAGCAATATGCATTGCACATTCTTTTGATTGATTAAATAAATTTTCATTAATTTCTGCTGGTATTTTTGAATATTTTAATATCTGATCTTCATGAACATTTTCTATTGGATCGTAAATTTCATATTCTTGTGGTCCAAATCTTGTGATTATTACTGAAATTTCTTTTTTTAATTTAACTAATTTTTCTAAAATATAATTGTTTTCAAAATTAATTTTTAAATTATCTAACTCTTTTTCATTATTAATTTTATATTGGCCCTTGCCATCGTAACCTAAGGTGCAAGTTTTAAGAATACCAGGTATAAAATCTTTACTAGATTTTAATTCGCTTTCATTTTTAACCGAAATGTATGAAGTAGTTCTAATATTATTATTATTTAAAAAATCTTTTTCATTAAGTCTATTTTGAAGAATTTTATTTATTGAAGGTTTGGGATTTATTTTTTTTATTTCATTGATTTTTGATAATGTAGAATAAGGAATATTTTCAAATTCAAATGTTACAAAATCAACTTTATTGCAAAATTCTTGGATTTTTAAATCATCATCATATTTGCAAAAAATAAATTCATCAGCAAAAAATTGTGCAGGCGCATCTTTATCATCCGAAATAACTACAGTTTTTATATTTAAATTTTTAGCACCCGAAGACAACATGCTTCCCAGTTGTCCACCGCCAATTATTCCAATAGTAGTGTTTGACATTTAATTTATTTTGGTTTTTTTTTTACTGAAGAACTTTGTTTAACACGCCACTTGTTTAGATTTTTTTTTATTTTTTGATCACTTAATGAAATTATAGATGTTGCTAATAGTGCAGCATTAATTGCTCCATCTTCTCCTATAGCAACAGTGCCAACAGGTATTCCTTTAGGCATTTGTGCAATAGATAACAAACTATCTAGGCCTTTTAATTTTTTACTTTCGATAGGAACTCCAATTACTGGTATAGTTGTGAGAGAAGCAATCATTCCTGGTAAATGAGCAGAACCTCCTGCTCCAGCTATAATTACAGAAATTTTATTTTTTTCTGCTTTTTTTGCATAGTCATACATTCTCTCTGGTGTTCTGTGAGCTGAAATAATTTTTGTTTCAAACTTCACATTTAAAATTTTAAACACTTTTTGACACAATTTCATTGTTTTGAAATCTGACTGACTTCCCATTACAATAGAAACTTTATGTATTTTTTTTGATGGCATAAGACTTAATAAATGAACTATTTTTTACTTATTTCAAATTAAACAAACTATTTCAATAAAATTAGCAATGTAAGTGAAAATACAACAAAAATATGTTATTTAGATTTATGAAGAAAATATTGGTTTTTTTTATATTATTAATTTCCACAGGTTCTTTTGCCGCTGAATATAAATCAAATTTTAGCATTGAAGAATTTAAGTCAGCCCAAAATGATGGAAAAGTAGTAGTTGTACATTCTTGGAACAAATTTTGTACTACTTGCTCTAAACAAAAACCAATACTCAAAAAAGCAATAAAAGACTTTCAAAACGTTATTTTTATGAATTTTGAACAAACCAAAAATAAAGATATTGCTAGATTATTAAAGATTGATTATTGGACAACAATTGTTGTTTATAAGGATAATAAAGAATTAGCTAGAGAAATAGGATTATATAATAAAGAAGATATTTATAATCTTATCAACAAAGGCATTTAGTCTGAAAAATTTAATCATTTTAAAAAATGAATTATAAAATTGATAACTTACAATATTGCAACTGGTCTAGAGAAATTTTTGAGATTAACAGAGAAGCTAAATTAGATGCTGTTCACGCTACAATAGTTTATCATGAAGACTATGATGAATTATTAAAAAGAGTAAATGAATGGAATGTACATTTTAAAGAAAACTCTGATTTAATTTTTCATGGCAAAAATTACAAAGATATAGAAAAAGCAAAAAAACAAAATAAAACGGCAATATTTTTTGGTTTTCAAAACTGTTCTCCAATTGAAGATGACATTAATTTAATTGAAAAAGTACATCAACTTGGATGTAAATTTATGCAACTTACTTATAACAATCAATCTCTTTTAGCCACAGGTTGTTATGAAAAAATTGATAGCGGGGTTACCAATTTTGGAAAAGAAGTTATTAAAGAAATGAATAAAGTGGGCATAGTTATTGATATGTCGCATTCAGCAGAAAAAAGTACATTTGACGCAATAGAAATTAGTGAAAAACCAATTGCCATAACTCATGCTAATCCTTCATTTTGGCATAGAGCAATAAGAAATAAATCTGATGAATTGTTAAAAGCGCTAGCTCAAAGTGGTGGCATGATTGGTCTTTCTTTATATCCACATCACCTTAAAGATGGAACAAATTGCAATTTAGATAATTTTTGTGAGATGGCTGCAAAAACTGCTGAGATGATAGGAGTGAAAAATATTGGCATAGGCTCAGATTTATGCTTAAAACAACCAGACAATGTTGTTGAGTGGATGAGAAATGGTACTTGGACAAAAATAAAAAATTATGGAGAAGGATCGCAAAAAAAACCTGGTTTTCCAAAACAACCCGATTGGTTTAAAGACGCGAGAGGATTTAAAAATTTAGAAAGAGGTTTAAAAAAAATTGGATTTAGTCAAATAGAAGTAGAAGGAATTTTAGGAAATAATTGGTATAATTTTTATAAAAATATTTAATTTTGATTTGCGTCAATTATTCTACCAGTAACCAGAGATATTATGAGCCGCATAATGCAAGCACAATTAAGAGATCCAAAAGTTATTATGAAATTATCAAGACTTGGATCTTTTCATCAATCAAAGTTATCTTTTTTAAGGTCATTTTTAAAAGAATTTAAAGATTGGGAATACAATAGAGATTTATTTGATTTAGATGAAAATGGATATGGAAGAGCCGTTTATTCATTTTCAAAAAAAAATAAAACTTATTCACTGGTTTGTTTTGCAAATAAAATAAGTGATGAAGAAAGATCAGATAGAGTAATAGCAACTAAATGGGATGCATCTTTTGCCTTATATGATGGAATGCCAACCAAGGAAGATTTGGAAAGATTATCTTATAATGTTCCAAAACAAGAAGCAGGAAGATTATCTTATAAAGAGTTAAGTTTAGCTAGAGCCAACAAATCAGTTAGAATTTTTGACAATGTAGTGGAAAATCTGTCAAATGGAAAGCAACCAGACAAAGAAGCATTATCCAGAGTTGGCTACCTTTACAGAACAACAGCCGTATATGGATCTGGAAAATTTGGATTAGCAGATAGATTTAGAATAAAAAATAGAGAAGAGATTAATGGTCCATTTAGATTGGAAATGATGCTTGTATACTTGGCAAGGCAATTTACTTTTGACCAAGTAAATCACATTGCAAAACATAAAAATCCTAAAAAAGCTGTAGAATTAGATAGTGATGTTTGTAGAAATTTAGGAATAGGCAATTCTACTGGATTAGGCTTGGCACCTTTTATAGTAAATCATCCTACACTTTTAAATAATTGGATATTGGCAAGAGAAACAGCATTAAAAAAAATTAGAGAAATTAAAAATGTAAAAGGTTTTGAGATAGACATTTTTAAAAATTGTTTACAAAAATCTTTAAAGAATGTTGCTACATGGCATACAGATAGTGAATTTCAACAAAAAAAAATAAAAGAATTAATATCGGATTTGAATAAATTTGTTATTTTTTTACAAAAAAAATTTAACTTCGAGAAAGAATATCCATTTAACGATTTATACATTTGGAGTGAAGAAAATCTAGGCGACGAGGCAATTGAATGTATTGTGAGCTTGATGATGGAACCGTTCGATGAAATAATAAATCCTTTAATCAATCAAATGAGCTCTGAGGAAGAAAAATATTTTTCTATACCAACTAATAGAACCATTCTTGATTTAAGAAATATTTTAGAAAAACAATATTCAAAAATAATAAAAATCGATTTTACAAAAAAAGAAAATAATCAAAAATTTTGGTTTATTTCAAAAAATAAACGAGAGCCGAGATTAGCTGATAGATATTTAAATAATTTTTCTAACCTAGAAGAACCGCTAGCAATAGCTAGAGATATCAAAAAACTATATGAAAGAATCAATGTTCAAAAAAATAGCCTTTCCATTGGAAGATTTTTAATTGAAAATAATGATTTAAGACATGTTGTAAGAAGAGCTTTCATAGCAGAAAAATTTCCTTATGCAGAAATTCAAGACAATACTATCGGTTCAAATTTAATGCCCATTGATATGTTGCGTTTAAAATTGTCATTTTTTGGTGCAAATAAATTTGACCCTCGTTCCGATAAATGGTTAAGAATAAACATGTTTCAAGGAGCAACACTACCTAAAGAATTAAAATCATTTGATGAACAATGGATATATAATTCATTATAATTATGAAAACTTTGTATGAAATAGATATAACTGCTAGAAGAGCTAGCAAAGCTATTGGTTTTTCATGGGGAGTCGCAGAAGAAGTTGGAAAAAATATTAGACTTCTTGAAGTATTTGGTCTTCCAGGAATTAAAAATTTAAATCAATATTTTAAAATTTATAAAAAACAGCAATTTCAAAACATAAGTTTAATTACAAAATTTAATACTTCAAAAATACCTTATTGCCCAATTATAGTTGGAGTAAATTTGTTAGACCAAATAACAATTATGGAAGAGCTAGATGAAATAAATTTTGAAAATGTTGCGTTTCCCATTCTTGTAATTCCTTTTTTGAGTAGAGCTTCAGAAATAATTGGAAAAAAAATTATGTTAGTTATTGATGATCAAAAATTTTTGCTCAATTTTAATCAATCAATTTATTCAAATTATCCAGTTAAAACAACCATGGAAAGAGCAAAGAAAATAAAAATTAATTTTTTAGAAAATAATAATTCTTTTAGTGAAAATGACTGGGAAGAGCTTTATAAATTAACAGAAGATACATTTGTTGAAGAAACAGAAGAATTAAAACAAAAAACGGCTGGAGCTGGACTTATAGATAATGACTAAAGATTTTGAAGAAAAAAATTTAAAAGAAGAAAATCTTAAAGAATTAAATAATATCTGTGAAGAATGTAAAAAAACTGATGAGAGTGTTACTGAAAATTTAATGCTTACAGGATATAAACTTTGTAAATCTTGTAGAATATCAAAAACTTTATTTCCAATTTAACTAATATTACCGATAGGCAAAGCATCCATTCTACTCATAACAAATGAGATAGATAAAAATGCTATAATTAAAAAGGATAAAAATACAATTCCAAAAGCTTTAAAGGTAGATTTTAAATTTAGAATTTGTTTTGTAGCAATTATTAATGATGCAAAAATCCAAAATTGAGTTAAGAAAATAATAGGAATAACAAAATCTGGTGTAACTGCAAAAAATCTTAGCAAACCCGGAGCATGAGCATAGCCAACAGCAATAAGTATTTTTTTAAATGTTACTTTTGTTTCTTTTTCAGAAAACAATTTAACTCCGACAACATAAATAAAAATTGCCCAAACCAACCAAGTTAAGATTGCAGTCAATCCAGAAACTCCTATAGATGTTTTAACAATTGAGTTTGCAGCTACAGCACCAGCCATACCATCCAAAATCATTATTAATCCAGCAAAATAAATTCCAGCTTCGCCAAAAAATTTATTATTGCTATATAAAGTTTTATCTAGTTTTATTGAACCGACTACAATACTTAAAAATTGTGCAAACATATTTTTAAACTTAAATTATAAACATTTTTTCAGTAAAAAAAGAAAATTTTACTAGTAATAGTTAATTTAAATTGAAAAATAGGGGAAATTAATTATTTCCCCTATTAAAAAATTATTAACCTTTAACTACTTCTCTTGTATTTGCGTTGAAAGATTGTTTAAATGGAATGTCAACTACTACTGCATCAACAGGTGTTCCTGGTGTATCAGAATATTTAGCCGGTAAATGAACTTTGTATTTAGTTCCCACTTTACCTTTAGGAAAACCATTTGCATTTAATGTTCCATCAAATGGAACATATCCCATTGCAATATTTTGTTTTTTTTCAGGGTGATACCAAGGAGAAGTTATAAAACCAACATGATCTCCACCATCAGCGTTTGAGATTAACCAAAAGTCTGGTGCATATTCTTCAATTGGCTTTCCGCCTAACTCAAGACCAACTAATTGAAGCTTGTAAGGTTTTTTACCTGCTTTAATTTCAGCACCCATTTTTTCTAAAGCTACTTTACCAACATAATCAGTTTTTTTATTCCATTCACCTTTTCCTGATAAAGAAACTTGATAACCAAGATTACACTGATAAGGATTATGTTGATCATCCATATCTTGACCCCAAGATAGAATTCCAGCTTGTATTCTTCTATGGTGAGCAGGTGCTATTACCATCAACTTATGTTTTTTTCCTGCTTCAAGAACAGCGTTCCACATATCATCCGCATATAAAGTTGCATCTCTTAAATATATTTCATACCCAGCTTCTCCTGAGAAACCAGATTGTGAAATAACACAACTTCTTCCAGCAACCTTAACTTCAGCTAAACCATAGAAAGGCATGTTATCTAAATCAACTTGATCACCAAGTAAATCTTTCATTAGTGCTTTTGATTTTGGTCCTTGTATTTGTACGGGACACACATCAATTTCATCAATTGTGCAATTAAATCTTCCATCAGCATTAACACCCTGAAGGTACATACCAATTTCTGAGTCCGATAGTGAGAACCAAAACTCATCTTTTGAAATTCTAAGAAGAATTGGATCATTTAAAACTCCACCATAAGCAT
>CAZABF010000027.1:0-7609 GCA_964483495.1 uncultured Candidatus Pelagibacter sp.
GGTGCTACAAACCATTTTTTTTTTCTTAACTGATCAAAAATTTGAACATCTAACAATTGAGCAACTAAAAAAGCTGTGCCCGAACCAATTGCAATTCTTAATGAAATTAAATCTGCAAAATTTGTAGAAAACAAAAGTGTGAAGGAAATACCAATAGCAAAACCTATATATACAATTTTTCTTGCAGATATTTTTCCATAAAATCTATTGGAGATATCGGTTATCAAAAAAGCTACTGGATAACTAAATGCTCCATAAGTTAATATCTCATTTAAACCAAAATAATTAATTGGAAACTGAACTAAATAATTAGATGTTAAAACAACCACTCCCATTAAAAATGAAAGTGTTATAAAAACTCTATTCATTTCATTAAGCAGATTTGCTAAGTAATGATTTTTTTAATTTTTTTAATCTAGAAGATAAGTTTCTAGCTTTTGCACTTTTAATAAATTGGTCAAAACTGCCTTTTTTATCTACTGTTCTGACTCCTGCATTAGATACAGTTAATTTTAAACTTTTATTTAAAATTATACTTTTAAATCTCACTTTCTTAAGATTGGGCAAAAATCTTCTTTTTGTTTTATTGTTAGCATGACTAACCTTATGACCTTTAAGAGGAATTTTTCCAGTAAGTTCACATTTTTTAGACATAAAATTTATGACTGTATAGGTGTTCTAAAGTTACCAGTCAAGGTCAATTTTTACTTCCTACTAAATCAGATATATTTTTTACTCCTTCTTTATCTAGAATATTTATTAATTCTTCACTTATTTTTGAAGCAATACCGGGACCTTTATAAATCATTCCGGTGTAAAGTTGAACTAAACTAGCTCCATTAATTATTTTCTGATAAACACTTTTACCAGAATCAACTCCGCCTACACCTATAATTTTTATTTGATTTTTTAAAATTTTGTAAAATTTATTAATCAGTTCATTAGATTTTTTTTCTAAAGGCTTTCCTGACAAGCCTCCTTTTTCTAATTTATTAATATTAGATAAATTTTCTCTATTTCTATCAGTTGTATTTGAAATTATTACCGCCTTAACATTATGTTTTAAAAGCAAGTCTGAAATTATATTAATATTTTCATCTTGAATATCTGGTGATATTTTTACTGTAATGGGCACTGTAGTTTTTAATATTTTTTTTTCTTTTTCAATTAAACTAAGGAGTTCATTTAGCTCATCTTCATTATGAAAGCTTCTCAAATTTTCAGTATTAGGAGAAGATATATTTATAGTCAAATAATCGGCAAGATTATAAAATTTACGAAGGCCTACCAAATAATCTTCTAGTCTATTATTTGTATCTTTATTTGGTCCTATGTTTATTCCAAATAACCCTTTTGGAGAATTTGAAATAATTCTTGATCTAACTTTTTCAGAACCTGAATTATTAAACCCAAGTCTATTTATTAACGCCTCATCTTCTTCAAGACGAAATATTCTTGGTTTAGGATTTCCGTATTGATTAATTGGAGTTACAGTTCCAACTTCAACAAACCCAAATCCTAATTTAAACAAAGGATTATATACTTCTGCATCTTTATCAAAACCAGCTGCTATGCCTATTGGATTTGGAATTGTTTTTCCAAAAATTTCTGTTTGAATTGATTTGTTGTTTTTAATTTTATGTTGAGAAACAAGATTAAATTTAAGAGCCTTGATGGCTAAATCATGCGCTGTTTCAGGGTCTAATTTAAATATTAATGATCTTATTTTTGAAAACATCAGTTAATTTTATCTTTTATTAATTGTTGTGTCTCCTTAACACCAAAAAAACTAATAAAAAAACCCATTCTTGGACCATTTTCATCACCAAAAACTACCTCATAAATCAATCTAAACCAATCTCTTAGATTCTCTTTATAACCATTTTCTTTTCCAACACTGTAAATTTGAGTTTGAATTTCTTCTGGTTGCATTTCTTCAGTACATTTTTCTAATACTATAACTAATGCCTCTAGCGCTTTTTTTTCTTCAGCATTAGGTTTTTTATATTTTTTATTTTTTTTAATTACATCATTAAAATATTTGATTGCGTACTCAATCAGCTTGTCAAATATTGGGTGTTCTTTTTCCAAAATGTTTGATTTATATTTTTTAACAAACTTCCATAAAAGTTCTTTTGAATTAGCATTGCTAGCTTCAACTAAGTTAAGAAGCATAGAAAATGTCATAATTGTATTTTCTTTTGGGATTATACCATTATGAACATGCCAAACAGGATTTAATAGCATTTGTAATTCATTTTGATTTTTTCCCTTCTCAATAAAATCTAAATATTCATCCACAGCTTTAGGAACAATTTCTCTATATAATTTTTTTGCCCTTTTAGGATTTTGGTACATAAATAAAGATAAACTTTCAGGAGAAGCGTATTCTAACCATTCATCAATTGTTATTCCATTTCCTTTTGATTTTGATATTTTTTCTCCTTTTTCATCTAAGAATAACTCATAAGCAAAACTAGAAGGGTTAGTTTTTCCTAATATTTTTATAATTTTTGTAGATAAGATAGCGCTTTCAATCAAATCTTTACCATACATTTCAAAATCTACATCTAGAGCATACCATCTCATGGCCCAATCTACTTTCCATTGAAGTTTACAATCACCATCTAAAATACTTTTTTCTAATTTTTTTCCAAAATTATCAAAAATAATTTTTGAATTTTTTTCATCTATCTCTAAAACTGGAATTTCTAAAACAACACCTGTGTCTGGACAAATTGGCAAAAATGGAGAATAAGTTTTTTGCCTTTCTTTGCCAAGTGTTGGAATAATTATACCCATAATATCTTTATATTTTTTTAATATAAGTTTTAGCGTTTCGTTAAAAAAGCCTGACTTGTAAAGATCAGTTGAACTTTTAAAAGTATATTTAAAATTAAAATTATTTAAAAAATTTTTTAACATTTCATTATTATGCTCACCAAAGCTATTAAATTTTTTAAAAGGATCCGGAATAATTGTTAAAGGTTTATGTAAATTATTTTTTAAAATATCCTTATTGGGAATATTTTCTGGAACTTTTCTTAATCCATCCATATCATCTGAGAATGTAATTATTTCTTTAGGTAGATTTGTTAATTTATTTAATGCATTTACAAGCATTGTAGTTCTGGCAACTTCTCCAAAAGTACCAATATGAGGGAGTCCGCTCGGTCCATAACCAGTTTGTAAAATTATCTTACCCTTTTGATCTATATATTTTTTTCTTTCACGGAGAATTTTTTTTGCCTCAACAAAGGGCCATGCATTAGTTTTTTCTATGTTTGCTTTATCAATCACAGTTTAAATACAAAAATAACTCATAAAATTCATGGTTTTAATAATTCTTATAGAGTTGAAATTTATTTACCATAAAATAATGTCCATTCAAAATGTCGAATTATAAAACTGTGTTTTTTACACTTGGTGTATTGCAAGTAATTTTGGGATTGGCCATGATTATTCCAGTAATTATTCAATTTATATATAATGAATTGGATTCGTCATTTATTAGTTCGGGAATTATTACAATTGTATTTGGTATATTATTTTTTTTGTCAAATTTAGAACATGACAAAAAGTTAAATTTACCTCAAGCTTTTCTATTAACTGCGCTTTCATGGCTAAGTATAGCTGTATTCGGCTCGCTACCATTTATATTTTCTAATTTAAATTTAAATATAACTGATGCTTTCTTTGAAAGTATGTCTGGAATTACAACTACTGGCTCTACTGTAATAGTAAATTTAGACCTCGCTCCAAAAAGTATATTACTCTGGCGTGCTATACTTCAATGGTTAGGAGGAATAGGAATAATTGTAATGGCAATTACACTTATGCCAATAATGAATGTTGGAGGTATGCAGTTATTTAAAATATCGAGTAATGATACTGCTGAAAAAATTTTACCAAAATCCAAACAAATAAGTTTAAGATTAATTTTTATCTACTCTGCTTTAACATTTTCATGCGCTTTATTTTATAAAATTTTTGGAATGAATTTTTTTGATAGTCTTACTCATTCAATGACCACTATCGCTACAGGTGGTTTTTCTAATTATAATGAGTCTATAGGATATTTTGATAGTACTTTAATAGAAATTACTTCAATGATATTTATATTGTTGGGAAGCATACCTTTTATTGCTTATATAAAATTTTTAAATGGAGATAAAAAAATATTTTTTTCCGATACTCAAATCAAAACTTTTTTTAAAGTAGTAATATTTTCTATAATAATATTATTTTTTTATTTAGCTATTTTAGAAAAAAATTTATTTGAAATAAGCATTAGATCAGTTGCATTCAATGTAATTTCTATTTTAACTGGAACAGGATACGTTACAAAAGATTTTGATCAATGGGGAAATTTTCCACTAATATTTTTTTTAATATTAATGTTTATTGGTGGCTGTGCAGGTTCAACTGCTTGCGGTATAAAAATTTTCAGAATTCAGTTACTTTATCATTTCTTGTCTAATCAATTAAAAAAAATAATTTATCCAAGAGGTATCTTTGTTATTAAATACGAAAAAAATAATATTGATGATAAGTTTATGTCATCAGTTATTTCATTTATATTTCTTTATATTATTATTTTTTTCTGTTTAACCGCAATATTATCTTTAACTGGTTTAGATTTTGTTACTTCAATTTCTGGGGCAGCAACTTCTATTTCCAATGTTGGTCCTGGACTAGGTGAAATTATTGGACCTAATGGGAATTTCTCTTCATTATCTAGTCCATCTAAATGGGCTTTAAGTATGGGAATGATTTTAGGTAGACTTGAGTTATTTGCTATATTAGTATTGTTTATTCCATCTTTTTGGAGAAAGTATTAAAAGTATAATGATAGAAAAAAAACAAAGCTGGACTGAATCACTTTTGGTTTACAAAGACTTAAGAATGCTAAGAATTTTGCTTCTTGGTGCTATAAGTGGTTTCCCATGGGTCTTGATTGCAAGTAGTTTAAGTCTTTGGCTAAAGGAAGAAGGACTTAGCAGGTCAACAATAGGATGGGCAGGTTTAATTTTTGGTGTATATGCATTTAATTATTTGTGGGCACCAATAATTGATAGAATTCAAATACCTCTATTAACAAAAAAACTAGGCCATAGAAGAGGATGGATAGTTTTAATGCAAATTGCAATTTTGCTAAGCTTATTAGTTTGGAGTTCTATAAACCCAACGCAAAATTTAGCTCTATTAATTACTGTCGGATTAATTATTGCAATAGCATCTGCTACTCAAGACATAACTGTTGATGCTTTAAGAATTGAACAAATTAATGAAAATGAAGGAAAAGCTATGGCAGCTGGTGCTGCAATGGCAGTTGTTGGTTGGTGGACAGGTTATAAGCTAGGAGGAGTTATAGCTTTATTTACTGCAGAATATTTTGAAAACATGGGTATTGCTGATTATTGGCAAGCTACTTTTTTAGTTTTAGGAGTTGTAATAATTTTAATGAATATTGGTTTGATGTTCGTTCATGAGCCAATTGAAACTGATAGACAAACAAAACAAAGAGAAACTGATAAAATAATTGAAGGAAAACTTGGATCTAGCAATATTATAACTAATTTTATTGCTTACATTACAGGAACTATTGGTGGACCTATAATTAGTTTTTTTAAAAAAAATGGATTTGCTATTGCTGCAGGAATATTAGCATTCGTATTTTTATTTAAAATTGGAGAAGCATTTCTTGGGCGGATGTCTATTGTTTTTTATAAGGAAATTGGATTTTCTAAAGGACAGATTGCTATTTACTCTAAAGGGCTTGGATGGATTACAACCGTAGTTTTCACATTGTTGGGGGGAGTAATGGCAATGAGAGCGGGAACCATCAAGACAATGTTCTTTGCTGGAGGGTTAATGGCTCTAACAAACTTACTTTTTGCTTTTTTAGCTTGGACAGGTAAATCTGAATTATTATTTGCTTTTGCAGTAATAGCTGATGATATTACTGCTGCATTCGCAACAGTAGCTTTTGTAGCATTTATTTCATTATTAGTTGATAGAACCTATACAGCAACTCAATATGCGCTACTTGCATCTATAGGAACTGCTGGAAGAACAACACTTGCTTCATCTTCTGGAGCTCTAGTTGATTGGCTAAATGGAGACTGGGGAACCTTCTTTGTTTTAACTACAGTAATGGTCATTCCTTCTTTAATTTGTCTGTGGTTTATTAGAAATAAAATAAAAATTGGTGCACAATAATTTTTTTTGCAATAATTCATATATAAATCTATACAATCGTCCATCTTATAATTCTAAGATTGGATCACAGATTCTTTATGGAGAAAAATTTAAAATTTTAAAAAAAGGAAAAAAATTTTTTAAAATAATAACTAAATATGACAATTATATCGGTTATATTAAACGCTCTAAGCACTTAAGTAAGTTTTTAGGTACACACAAAGTAAGTGTTTTAAAGTCAAGAATTTTTAAATATCCTAAAAATTTAAAGAAATTTAAATCAAAAAAATTTTTGCCTTTTTCAAGCAAAATACAAGTTTTAAAAAAAAAGAATAATTTTGTTATGTTTGACAAAAAAAAGTGGTTATACGCTAAAGATATTAAATTAATTAATCAAAAAGACAAAAATACTGTTAAAATTTTAAAATTATTTTTAAATTGTAAATACAAGTGGGGAGGCAAAACATATGATGGCATTGACTGTTCTGCATTAATTCAAATATTTTATAAGTTTAATAACAAATTTTTTCCAAGAGATACTGTTGATCAAATAAAATACAAAAAAGGCACAATTGCAAAAAAAAAATTTAAACTTGGTGATATTATTTATTGGAAAGGACACATTGCATTGTGCATTAATTCAAAAAAATTAATTCATGCTTATGGTCCAAAAAAAAAAGTTATTATAATGCCAATTAATGAAACAATAAAAATAATAGAAAAAACTGCAAATTTAAAAGTTAAAAAAATTTGCAAAATATAAATTATTCTCTTCCAAAATCTGGTTTTGCTATATCTTGCTTTAATTGAATAATTTGTGCTCTTACCTTTTTAGAATTAGACAGTCTAGACAAAAGTTTTTTATTATTTTTATTTTGAATTATTTTTTTGAATGAGTTTAAATTTTTAGTAAATAAATTTATTGCTTTAATAATATTATCATTGCTAAAAAATATATCTCTCCACATAATTTCATTTGAGGCAGCTATTCTTGAAAAATCTCTCAAGCCTCCAGCACTGTATTGGATTAAATTTTTTCTTTGAATTTTTTGTGAATCTTGAGCCGTTTTAATCAAATTGTAGGCAATTAAGTGAGGCAAATGACTTGTAATAGAAAAAATTTTATCATGTTTAATTGGATCCATTAAAATTACGTTAGAACCAATTTTTTTCCAAAGTTTTTTTAATAAATTAATTTTTTTTGAACTTTGTTTTTTTTCCTTAATGATTACACACCATTTATTTAAAAACAAATTTTTATTTCCATATTCTGGACCACTAACCTCTGATCCTGATATAGGGTGACTTGATATCCAGTGTAATTTTTTACTAAGAATTTTATTTTTTAATTTAATTATATTTTGTTTTGTTGAGCCAACATCTGTAATTAGGCAATTTTTTTTTAAAC
>CAZABF010000027.1:7709-9751 GCA_964483495.1 uncultured Candidatus Pelagibacter sp.
TAAATATCTTTTCTATGCTTTTTAAAAACAATTTATTTTCCAAGTTATTTCCAATTGTTAGCCTCAAACAATTTTTTATTCCATAAGTTTTGGTCTCTCTTAATATTAAGCCTTTTTTTAGCAATTTTTTTTCAACATTGTTTGCGGTTAATTTACATTTATCAAAAGTAAGCAAAAGAAAATTAGCGCTGACTTTATTGCAAAAAATATTAAATTGCTCCAAACTATTTTTAATTTTGTTGCTCCAAAATAAATTATGTTTAACTGATTTTCTAATAAATTTACTATCTTTTAAAGATTCAATTGCACATAGCTGAGCAATTTTATTCACATTAAAAGGAGGTTTAATCATATTTAATGCATCGATTATTTTTCTATCACCATATCCCCATCCCACTCTTAAAGAAGCAAGTCCATATATTTTAGAAAAAGTTCTTAAAATAAACACGTTTTTTTTATTTTTAAAAATTTTTAATCCTGAAGAATACTTTTTATCTTTCATATATTCGTCATATGCATCATCTACGACTAACAAAATTCTTTTATTTAATTTTTTTCTCAAACTAATTAATTCCTTTTTTTCTAAATATGTTCCAGTTGGATTATTTGGATTTGCTATAAAAACAATCTTTGTTTTTTTATTAACTTTTTTAATTATTTCTTCAATAGAAACCCTAAAATTCTTTTCTTTAGAAAAAACTACTTTTGCTCCAACAATTGATGCATATATTCTATACATCAAAAAACTATATTGTGGCACAATTACCTCATCTCCTGGCTTAAGAAAAAGTTGACATATCATTTGGATTACTTCATCTGAACCAGAGCCACAAATAATTTTATTAAATTCACATTTAAATTTTGAAGAAATCAATTTTCTTAAATCTATTGCTTTACTGTCTGGATATTTAGAAATTTTATAATTTTTGCTTTGTAATATTTTCAGCACTTTGGGACTCATGCCTAATGCCGATTCATTGGCTGACAGCTTTATTATATTTTTCTTTTTTTTTAATATAGATCTTCCTGGTTTGTAAGCTTCTATATTTATTTTTCTAAAGTTAAGCGAAGTCATAATTTTCAATATTTTGTATCTTTATAGATAAAAAATTACTTATTTACATAAAATATTTAATATTTTAATAAAATTGACATATATAATTGTATCATGTAGATATTTCATGCGCTGATTTAACTGAATTGCGAGCGCTATAAAAAAACCGCTAAATAAGTTTTTTTTACCTCACAATTCAAAAGAACGAAAAAATGAACAATATAGAAAAGATAAAAACATTAATTATTGATAAACCATTGAAGCTTGATTGTGGACAAAGTATATCTAATTTTCCATTAGCTTATGAAACATATGGTAAGTTGAACGAGAAAAAGGATAATGCAATTTTAGTCTTCCATGCTTTAAGTGGAGATCAGTTTGTAACTGGAACTAACCCAATTACAAATAAAAGTGGCTGGTGGTCTTATGCTGTTGGACCTGGTAAGGCAATTGATACAAATAAATTTTTTATAATATGTGCAAATGTAATTGGTGGATGTATGGGCTCATACGGCCCCAGTAGTATCGATCCTAAAACTAATAAAATAATAGGTACAAATTTTCCAATCATTACAATTAATGACATGGTAAATGCACAATATAATTTGTTAAAGTTTTTTAAAATAGACAAGTTGTTTAGTGTTACTGGTGGTTCTATGGGTGGAATGCAAGCTTTACAATTTGTTGCTAATTTTCCAGATAAAACTAAAACTGCAATTCCAATTGCATGTACTGCCAGTCATTCAGCTCAAAATATTGCTCTTAATGAGTTAGGAAGACAAGCAATAATGGCTGATAAAAATTGGAATAATGGAAATTATTTTAATACAGGATCATCACCAAATAATGGTTTAGCAGTTGCAAGAATGGCAGCACATATTACTTATCTATCTAAAAAAAGCTTGGAAGACAAATTTGGTAGAAAACTCCAAGAAAGAGATTCCTTAAAATTCAGTTTTGATGCTGATTTTCAAATTGAAAGTTATCT
>CAZABF010000028.1:0-1911 GCA_964483495.1 uncultured Candidatus Pelagibacter sp.
ATGTGATTTTTTGTATCAATTATTTTTTTTAAATCTTTAAAAACATTATTAACAACTAAATCCCAATCATCAAATTTATCTTGTTTATATTCAATTAATTTTTTATAAAAAAATGGATCATTATATTTCCACCATCGCCATTCTTGATCAAAAGAAAACAATCCCCAAGTTAATTTGTCTAAACTAGAGGACAAATGAAGAATTGAAGTATCAACTGAAATAACTAGGTCCAAATTTTCAATTATTGCTGCAATTTCTAAAAAATTATTATCACCTAAATTATTAATTTTTGAATCATTTAAATAATTTTTATCTCTTAACCATATATCATTTTGAAGGCAAATAAATTCACAATCTAAAGAAAGAATTTTTTCTAATTTTTTTATTTCAATTGACCTGAATGGCTGATTTACACCATATAAATTTCCACTCCAAGTTAAGCCAACTTTTAATTTATTAGAATTAATTTTTTTTTTCCATTTTGATATTATTTCTTCATCAATTTTAAATAATCCTTCTTCTTTTTTATTTTTATTTTCATAAAAAAAATTATTTAATGAAGCAAAAGAAATTTTATAATCACAATCAGAATTTGAATTTGAACCTTTTTTATATACTTTTAAGTTTAATATATTTTTTTGAAAAAGTTCAACAACACTTTCTCTTACTTCTATTCTAATATCATTACATAGCTTATTTAAATAAAATAAAAATTTAGAAAATTGGATTGAGTCTCCAATACCTTGATCTTCATATACTAATATTTTTTTTTTTCTTAAGTCTTCACCTTTCCAAAAAGGAATATTGGGATAATAATTATCTTTGATTTGCAGACTTTTGTCGTAAAGTTTCCATCCTTCTTTAAAATTACCTTTCTTGAGTAAATTCATTGAATGAATTAAGTTAAGAGTATTATGATTAGGATTTAATTTATAAATATCTTCAATTAATTTATAAGAATTTTTAAATTTTCCTAAATTAGAATAAATTAATGACAAACTTATATTCGCCCCAATATCATATTTATTTTTTTTACAAAACTCTTTTAAAATATTTTCAGCTTGTTTATATTTTTTTTTAAAAAATAATAATTCAGCTTTATTAATAAAATATATATTATTTTTTATTTCTAATTTATCAGATAATTTTTGATATTTTTCAGCTTCAGCAAAATCTTTTTTTAATATTAAAGATCTTATTAAATTGTTAATTGTAAGATAGTTAGATGAACTTATCTTTAAGCATTCAAGGAAATTTTCTTTAGCTTTTGAATAATTTTTTTCCTTAATATAAATATTACCTATATTGTTTAAAACTATTTCTTTACTATAGCCGAATCTCATCGCTTCGTGATATTGTTCTACAGCTTTTTGATATTGACAATTTTCATCAAAAAAAAATGCTAAATTAAAATTCAATTTTTGGTTTTTAGGATCATAATTTAACGCTTTTATAATTGTATTGATGGATTTAGAAAAATTTCTAGTTTCAAAATATACATTGGCCAAATTTGAATAAGCATCTATATAATCTTCTTTATAATTTAAAGAATTTTTGAAATGCTCAATTGCCTTTTGATAATCTTTTAAATTGATAAAAATAATTCCTTTTAAATTATTTAAAATGTGTAGATCATTATTTTCTGAGTATCCACCTGATAATTTAAGAGCTGTATTAAAATTTTTATTATTTATTTCATTAATAATCTTAGAACAAATATCTGACATTAAATATCTTTAAAGAAAATATTAAAGATTATTGATTTAGATAATTTGATTTAGATCATTTTATATTTATCTTTTATGATAATTGATCTACATCAAACAAAATATAATAGATTAACTCGATATATGAATAAATAATTCCTTTTAAATTATTTAAAATGTGTAGATCATTATTTTCTGAGTATCC
>CAZABF010000028.1:2011-9388 GCA_964483495.1 uncultured Candidatus Pelagibacter sp.
AAATAATTCCTTTTAAATTATTTAAAATGTGTAGATCATTATTTTCTGAGTATCCACCTGATAATTTAAGAGCTGTATTAAAATTTTTATTATTTATTTCATTAATAATCTTAGAACAAATATCTGACATTAAATATCTTTAAAGAAATTACTAAAATTTTTATATTTAAGATTTGACTCTATAGAATCCTTATAAATTGGTTTTCTGCTTTGATTTATACTAACAGTTTTAATTGGATTTTTACTTTTATGATAATTTAAACAACCTTGTTCAAATTGTAAATTGCAGAAATTTAATAAATTTCTAATTTCTATTTCTTGGTTTTTAACCAAATCTTCATAATTAATTTCATAAATTTTTTTATCAATTTTATTCTTCCAAAAGTTCATCATTTCTTTATATATTTTTACATATTTTTTAATATTAGTTATGTCATAAGTCCAATCAGTTCTATTTCCACCAAATACATTTTTATAAATTGATAGACAATTGTCTTTAATATTTCTTTTTATATGTATTATTTTTGAGTTTGGGAAAAGAGTAGAAATAAAACCGATCCAAAAAAAATTTGATGGAGCCTTATCAATTTTTATTTTATTTAAATCAAAATAATCATAATTTTTTCCAAGTTTTAAAGAAATTTCTCTTGAGTTTTCTGTATTAATTTTATTATCCTTTTTCAAATTTTTTAAAAAATTATCATTAACTAAATTTTTAAAAAAAAATACATTTAGGATTATAGACTCGCCAACTCCATAAGTTTCTGAATGAGCAGACAAAATTTGATGTAATAGTGTAGTTCCAGATCTTGGAAGACCAACTATAAATATTAGTTTTTTATTATAAAAATCATTATTTGCATTTTCTTTAATATCTATATTTGAAAAAATCTCTTTATTTTTATTTAAGAAAAACTCTTCATATCGTAAAGGGTTGCCAATAACTAATTTGTTTCTTTCTTTGTTGCCCAACTCCATATATTTAAAAGCTTGTTCATAATCTTTTTGATCTTCATATGATTTGGCAATTGCAAAATATAAAGGGTGCTTATTGATATTATCAAATTTTGTATTTTGTATTTTTTCTAAAATTAATTGTTGATGATCTTTTCTTTCAGAATAATTAATAATATTGCTTAGTCTATAATCTGCTGCAAATAATTCTGGATTTTTTTTTGAAACAATAGACAAATACTCTTCGGCTTTTTTAAATTCACCAATCATAGAATATGTATTTGCCAATCTCATAATTATATTTTGAAAATCTTTATTTTTTTCATAAATTTTTTCAAAAATTAAAATTGCTTCCTTAAACTTATTTTGATCAATTTTTAATTCTCCATAATTTAATTGTGCAAGTAAATTTTCTGGTTCCAAGTCAAGTACTTGCTTGAATAACTCTTCCGATCTTTGTAAATTATTTATTATTCTAGATATTCTACCTAAATTAATTAGTGCAAAAATATTATTTGGATCTACTTTTAAAGATTTAATATAAACAATTTCAGCATCATATATTTGATTTTTTTTTTCTAATGACGATCCAAGAAAATTATAAAAAATTTGAATTTTTGGAAATTTTTTTATTAATATTGATGATCTTTTAATTATTTCATCAATATTATTCATTTTAGATAAAATATTTAGATTGTTTATTTCTGATTTAATTAATTCTAAATTTTTATCCATTTTAATAGTATATTATAAGATAATAATTAAATAAGAATTTATGAAAAAAAAAATTAATCATTTGCCAAATAAAATTCCAGTTTTTCCATTATCTAATTTTATAATTTTTCCAAGAACAACTGTACCTCTTAATATTTTTGAGCCTAGATATATTGATATGGTAGATGATTCAATAAAAAGCAACAGAATAATAGGCATGGTGCAACCAAAAAAATCTAATCAAAATATACCTATACTTTATAATATTGGATGTGCAGGTAAAATCACAAGTTTTAATGAAAAAAATGATGGAAATTATTTAATTGTGTTAGTTGGAATTGGTCGCTTTAAAATAATTGAAGAGTTAGAAAATGATAAACTTTATAGAGAATGTTCTATAAGTTTTAATGATTTTTATCATGATCTTGAAGAAAATAAAGATGAGATAAAATTTTCAGATCTTGAACTTATATTCAAAGAACTAAAATCACTATTTATTAAGGAAGGCTATGTAATCAATTGGAAAGAACTTGAAAAACAAAGTTTAGATCAAACTATTAATACTCTTGCAATGGCATCACCATTCTCTTTGGAAGAAAAACAAGTACTTTTAGAAACAATTAATTTAAAAGAAAGAAAAAAAAAATTAGAAGAAATTTTATCAACTTATACGGCTGATAATTATAGCAACAAAACACTTCAATAATTAAAATTTAATTTTAACAATAAATATTAAATGATACAAAGTTACAAAATAGATTCTTTAAAAATGGATATAAAAAACTTAAGCAAAAAAACTCTTGATTTTACTATAAAAAGGGTAGCTGAAATTATAGGTATTTTTCTAATTGTTATCTCAATTTTGCTTTTTCTTGCTTTATTCAGCTATTCGCCTGAAGATCCAAACTTTATTTTTACTGAAAATACATCTGTAAAAAATTTATTAGGCTTTAAAGGAAGTTATGTATCAGACTTATTCTTCCAATCAATTGGATTAGTTTCATTTTTTATATCTTTTACTATATTTTTTACTGGAGTTAATCTTATTAAAAATAAGAAATTTTTAATTATTATTGAAAATATTTTTTATTTAATAGTTTATAGTGTTTTGGGATCACTTTTTTTTAATACTTTTTATCCAAACTCCTTTTGGCTTTCAATTAATGGTAATGGAGGATTTGTTGGAAATTTTTTACAAAATACCTTTTTATTAAATTTAATAAATTTAAATAAGGATATATCTTATTATATTCTTTTAATATTTATTATTTTTTTATTTTTAGTAAGTATAAATTTTAGTATTTCATTTTTAAAAAATATTTTTAAAACTTTATTTCTTAATATTAAAAAAAGAGAAAAAAATGAAATAAAAAACTTTGATAATAATCAAGATGTAATTGAAACAACTTCTGAAAATAGCGAGAAATTAATTCAAGAAGATTTGCCTTTCAATAAAAAATTTTCCAAAAATCAAATTAAATATAAATTTAAATTACCTTCAATTGATTTTTTAAAAAAGCCAACTAAATCTGAACGTGAAAAAAATTTATCAGAAGATAAAATAGATGAAAAAACTTTAGAAAAAATACTTTTAGATTTTGGTGTTGAAGGCAATATAAAGAAGGTTAGCCGTGGTCCAGTTGTTACTTTAAATGAATTTGAACCAGCTGCTGGCATAAAAGTTTCTAAAATTATTAATTTATATGAAGATATTGCTAGAAATACAAGCTCAGAGTCTACAAGAATAGCAACTATTCCTGGAAGCAATACAATTGGAATTGAACTTCCTAATTCATCAAGGGAAAATGTTTATTTAAGTGAAATAATTTCAAGTACAAATTTTTTAAAAAAAGAAATTAAACTTCCTATAGCACTTGGAAAAAGTATCTCTGGCATCCCAGTAGTTGGAGATTTGACTTCTATGCCTCATTTGTTAATTGCTGGAACAACTGGTTCAGGTAAGTCAGTTTGCATTAATACAATAATTTTATCATTGCTATACAAACACTCGCCTGAAAAATGCAAATTCATTCTTATAGATCCTAAAATGTTAGAACTATCCACATATGAAGGAATACCCCATCTTTTATGTCCTGTAATCACAGAAGCAAAAAGGGCTGCTTCGGTTTTGGGTTGGGTAGTTAAAGAAATGGAAAATAGATATAGATTAATGACCAGAGAAGGTGTGAGAAACATAGATGGTTATAATTCAAAACATAAACTGCCTATGCCTTACATAGTTGTTGTTGTGGATGAAATGTCTGACCTTATGCTTGTTGCCGGTAAGGAAATTGAAGGATATATCCAAAAATTATCTCAGATGGCAAGAGCAGCTGGCATTCATATAATAATGGCAACTCAAAGACCAAGCGTTGATGTTATAACTGGAACAATAAAAGCTAATTTCCCAACTCGAATATCTTTTCAAGTTACATCAAAAATAGATAGTAGAACAATTTTAGGAGAACAAGGGGCTGAACAGCTTCTCGGTAAAGGCGATATGCTTTATATGTCTTCCGCAAATAAAATAGTTAGAATTCATGCACCTTATGTTTCTGAAAATGAAATTGAAAAAATAAATAATTTTTTAAGATCACAAGCAGAACCAGACTACGTAGACGAAATATTAAGCTATGCTGATGAAAAAGAAGCTAGCACAAATTTATCAGATAGTAATAATCAAGATGAATTATATAACACTGCTTTGGAAATTATAAAATCTGAAGGAAAAGCATCTACATCTTTTTTACAAAGAAAGTTACAAATTGGCTATAATAGAGCTGCCAGAATAATTGATATGATGGAAGCTAATGGTGAAGTTAGCAAAGCAAATCACGTTGGCAAAAGAGAATTGCTTAAATGATAAAAAAAGTATTTTTATTTTTTTTTTTATTTAATTTTTTTAACTATTCTTATGCATCAATTGAAAATAAAATTATTAATAATTTTAAAAAAATAAATAATATTAGTTTTAATTTTAAACAAACAATAAACGATAAGTCAGAAGAAGGGAATTGTATAATTCAATATCCAAAAAAAATTAATTGTAAATACAATAATTTAAAAAAGAAATTAATTGTATCCAACGGAAATTCTTTAGTAATTAAAAATCAGGCTAGCAAAGGATATTTTACATATCCACTAGATCAAACTTCTTTGGGATTAATTTTAGATAAAGATTTATTAATAAAAAAAATTGAAAAATTAAAAGCAAAACTTATTAATGAAAAATATTATTTATTTAGTGTGCAAAACAATGGAAATTTAATAAATATTTTTTTTGATAAAGACTCTTATGATTTAATTGGTTGGCAAACAGAAGATATATATCAAAATTTAGTTGTTACATATATTTTTAATATTAAGAAAAATTCTATTATAAATAAAAAAATATTTAAATTACCTCAACCAAACTAATCTATTATAAATTTAAAATTTCAGATTTAAAAACTTTCATTCCTCTAGATAAATAATTTTTTAATGCGTTCTTGTGATCCAGTGAGCATGTGTGTGCCCAAATTCTTTTCGATCCAATATTAAATGATATTTTAAGAGCTTCCGATAACAAATAGCCTCCCAATTGTTTTCCAATATATTCTTTTAAGATTCCAAAATAGGCAATTTCACAATCTAATTTATCTTTGTCAAAAATTTGCTCAAAATATCCAATAAGATCTTTATTTTGTTTTAAAATGTATGTATCAACACCCAAACTCTCTAGATAATTTGTCCATCTTTTATCATTCCAAGCCAGTCTGTCTGTCCATCTATGTTTTTTTCCTATTTCTTTATAAAAAAATTTGTTTAGTTGAAAATCAGCTGGATTAACTTTTTCTAAATATAAATCGTTAAATGGTTTATTTTTTACCACTAATTCATTTATGGATTTAATTTCAAGATAGCTTCTTTCTACTTGATTGTTCACTCAACCATTTTCCCAACTTTTTCACCTCCAAAAATATGAAAATGTAAATGTGGCACCTCTTGTCCCCCATGTTCACTTACGTTCGCTAGTGCTCTATATCCCTTTCCAGAATCGGTCGAAATACCCAGTTTTTTAGCTACAGCACTTATCCCTTTTAATAATCCTATCATCTCCTCAGATGAAGCATTTTGACTAAAATCATCAAGATCAACATATTTTCCTTTTGGAATAACTAGTGCATGAATTTTTTTTTGTGGATTAATATCATAAAAAGACAAAACAAAATCATCTTCATAAATTTTATTACAAGGAATTTCTCCTCTTAATATCTTTGCAAAAATATTATTATCATCGTAACTCATTTTTTCCTCTTATTAAGTTCTTCCATTACATCTTCTATTTTAACTCCGTTTGCTTCTAAATAAACAACTAAATGATATAAAACGTCAGCTGCTTCGTGAATTTTATTGCTGTTGTTTTCAACTGCTTCAATTAATTCAGCAATTTCTTCTTTAACTTTTTCTGTACTTAATGATTTATTCTCTAACAATTTTTTTGTGTAAGATTTATCTGGAGATGAGTTTTTTCTATCTCTAATTATATTTATTAAATCTTCTAATGTTTCTAACATATTAAATTCTAACAGGTATTCCTTTTGAGTCCAAATATTGCTTTGCCTCTTTTACAGAATATTTTCCATAATGAAATATAGATGCTGCTAATACAGCGCTTGCTTTCCCTAATTTAATACCATCTACTAAATGATCTAAATTACCAACTCCTCCTGAGGCTATCACTGGTATATTTACTTCGGAAGAAATTTTAGACATTAAATCAATATCATATCCGACTTGAGTTCCGTCCCTATCCATAGAAGTAACTAATAATTCTCCAGCCCCACTATCTTCCATTTTTTTTGCAAACTCTATTGCATTAATTCCTGTATTATTTCTTCCTCCATGAGTAAATACTTCCCATAAATCTCCATTTTTTTTAGCGTCAATAGCAACAACGATACACTGAGATCCAAATTTTTTAGAACTTTGGATAACAACTTCTTCATTTTGAACTGCTGCAGTGTTAATCGAAACTTTATCAGCCCCACAGTTAAGCAATTTATTAATATCTTCAACGCTTCTAACGCCTCCTCCAACAGTTAGGGGCACAAAACATTTTTTTGATGTGTCTTTGATTACACCATAAATAGTATCTCTGTTTTCACTTGAAGCTGTAATATCCAAAAAACAAATTTCATCAGCTCCACCATCACTATAAATTTTAGCCTGCTCGACTGGATCTCCTGCGTCTTTAAGGTCTACAAAATTTATACCTTTAACAACACGACCATTTTTTACATCTAAACAAGGAATTATTCTATTTTTAAGCATCTTCTTTCACCAATTCATCTAATTTTATATCTCCGTCATATATAGCTTTTCCAACTATTATACCTTCAATATTTTTATTATTTAAATTCTTAGCTGTCTTAATATCTTTAATTGAAGAAACTCCGCCTGAAATTATCACTGGGCAATTAGATATTTCGGCAACTTTTTCTGTTTCTTTAAAGTTTGGGCTAGACTTGGTCCCGTCTTTATTAATATCTGTATAAATCAATCTACTAACACCATAATCATTTACATCTTTTAAAAAATCTAAAGTTAATTGATTTGAATTTTCCTTCCATCCAAATATAGAAAGATATCCATCTTTTGAATCTAAACCGAGGGCAATTTTGTTTGGAAATTTTGCACAAGCTTCTTTTAAAAAATTTTTATCTTTTA
>CAZABF010000029.1:0-9153 GCA_964483495.1 uncultured Candidatus Pelagibacter sp.
TAGCAGGCAATATCGTTGATCTAGTTCAAGGTTTGGGTGATGCAGGTATAGTTGGCTTAGTAGCTGCTATTATCATTCTTAACCTATATAAATAAATATAGTTATAATTAGCACTCCTTACTGGTTGCTAATAAAGAAATCCCTAATCTGAACATGTGAGATTAGGGATTTTTTGAAAGGATATAAATGAATAGTTGGATTTCTAGTATATCAAAATATTTGAATAAATTTCTTGAATTGGGTGTTCTTTTATTGGGTGTTTCTGTAATTGCCGAGATATTGTTTGGACCTAATGTAGCTTTTTTTGGTTCACAGGTTACGAATAATTTAATTAATCTGCTTAATAGCCTAGGAGAGCAAGGTGTTGCTGCACTAATAATTGTTTTTGCAGTAATATTTGTTTATAGGAAATATTTAAAATAATTGCACTTTTCCTAGATAATTTTTGAGAGTTTACTTTAGAGTATTTATTTTTTTTCAGTATTTGAAATATCAGCTCCAGTTGTTGGATCAAGCTCAATTCCTAGTGGTGTAATGTTTCTTGGCAATGGAGTAAATGTAGAATCAGGGTTATCTTCATATCGTCTTCTGGTCATTCTGTACAAACCAAAAAAACCAATAACTAAATGAAAAAATAGCAAATGAATAAAAAATCCGTTTGTTCCCAAACTATTCATTAATGTTGAACAAATGAAAGGCCCCATCATGGCCCCCATTCCAAAAATAATTTGCATTCCTCCACCTGCTGCTACAAATTTTTCTTTTTCTATATAGTCATTTACATAAGCAAGGTTAAGTGTAAACAAAGGAATTGCCATTCCTGCATAGATAGCAACAAATATAAAAAACAAAATTTTATTTTTATCAACGGTTATGGCTAAATACATATTCTCCAATGAACTGCCAGATACATAAATAGACAAGAATGCAAAAATTCCCGCAAGAAAAGTACAGAAAATTATAATTAATCTTCTATCGGTTTTATCAGAAAAATATCCTATAGGCCATTGGAAAAATCCACCTGAGATAGTAACTGTAAATACCAATAAAGATATTTCTAAAATAGTAAAATTCATTGTGGCAGCATAAACAGCCCCCAATGAGAATAACGCAGAGTGTATAAGTCCTGTACAAAACATACTAACAGATGCAAGTGGAGAAATTTTGTATAATCCTTTTATATTTATATGACCTAATTTTTTAAATTTAGGAGCTTTACGTTTTGTAAGAAGTATAGGGACCAAAGCTAAAGACAACAATAAAGAAATTAATATAAAAGGTTCATATTTAATTGGATTGCTAAAATTCAACAAAAGAGATCCTAAAGATATAGCTATTAAAGTTATAAACATATAAATTGACAATATTTGACCACGAGTTCTATTGTTTGCTCGATCATTTAACCAACTTTCCATGACAATAAAAATAGCTACGATAGAAAATCCTGTAATAAATCTTGCCACTGTCCAAACCATTGGGTTTACAATGACAGCATGAATCAAAATACTTAAAGAAGCCGTTGAAGCAAATGCAGCAAAAATTCTTATATGTCCTACTTTCCCAACAAGATTAGGAATCGAATTGGCACCTATAAAATACCCTACAAAATAACCAGACATCATTGCGCCAGTTGCTAGGAAATTAAATTCTTCTACTACAGATCTAACTCCAAGCAAATTTCCTTGGAATCCATGGGCTACCATTAAAATAAAATAACCAGTGAATAGAGCCCAAGAATTTTTTATAATTTTTAGCATATTTTAGCTTGTTACAATTAAATTATTAAGTTTGCTAGTTAATTTTAATTTATGTTTTTTTTAAGGCCAGGAATGAATGAATAGCAATTGTTATTATTATTACTGAGCCACCTAATATAGTTTCCAAACTAGGTTGCTCTTTAATTATCAACCATACCCAAATTGGGCCAAGTATAGTTTCTAATAGAAAAAATAAGTTGACTTCAGCAGCAGTTATAAATCGTGGTGCTATTGTCACCAAAACAAAAGGTATAGCCACACACATGACACACATCAAAGGGACATAAATCATATCATTTCCAGCTAATTCGAAGTTTTTAACGAAGAAAAAAGCAAATATAGCAACACACAACTTACCTACCACTGCTGATGGAACCAAGTCTCTATTCTTGGCATATCTTGCTATAATAGCATTGCAAGCAAGAAAAAACGCTGTCACTAAACCAAAAAAATCTCCATAGAAGTTTCCTAGATTAAGCGAATCGTAAAAAATATAAATACAAGCAGCAAAGGTTATTAGTATAGCGGTCCAGGTTTTATTATCTGGAGCTTCTTTTAAAAATATGGCTCCTAGTATAGCTGAAAGCATTGGGGCCAAAGCAATCATCACCAAAGTATTGGCAACATTGGTATTTTGAATGGACACTATAAAAGTAATGTTACATACAGCAAAACTGAAAATATAAAATATTCCAGGATAACCTATTCCAAGTAATGCTTTTAAAGAATTTTTCTTATAAAAAAATAATGTACCAATTAAAACAACCACAAAAGGTATGGCTCCTCTGTAAAATAGCATGCCCCAGGTCTCTATATTGGACAGCCTAATTAGCAAAGAATCAGGAGTAATAAGAAAAACCGCTATAAACGCTAAAAGAGAACCTTTTTGCTGATTAGATAATTTTTTATTCATTATAATTTTTATTGAAAAATGAATAACTTATGATATTTTATTTACAAGCGCTGATTTAAGTCGAATTGCGGGCGCTTTAAACAACCTGCTAAATAGATGTTTCTTGTGAACCACCTATTTTTCAGGTGGTTTTTTTTTATCTTTTGTAAAAAAAAACTAGGGTATTTAACCAAATTGTGCACCCGACATTAGTCAAAGCACTAAAAAGGAGAAGAAAATGACTAAAGATAAAAAAAGAGGCTTAATTGATAGATTGAATTCTGGACCAGTAATTTGTGCAGAAGGATTTCTTTTTGAAATAGAGAAAAGAGGATACATGTCCTCTGGAGAGTTTGTGCCAATGGTTTCATTAGAAAATCCTGAAGCTCTACTTAATTTACATAGAGATTTTCAACATGCTGGGTCAGATATTGTTCAAGCGTTTACTTACAATGGACACAGAGAAAAAATGCGTGTTATTGGCAAAGAGGAGCTATTAGAGCCTCTTAATAGAGCAGCGCTACAAATTGCAAAAGATGTTGCTATTAGTCCAATAGGAGAAGAACAAAATTTGATGGCAGGAAATATTTCAAATTCAAATATTTGGAATGATAAAGACAGCAGTCAAAACAAAGAAGTAGAAAAAATGTTTTCTGAAATGGTTGGATGGGCTGTAGATGAAGGCGCAGACATTTTAATTGGTGAAACTTTTTATTACGCTGAAGAAGCTTATACTGCTTTAAAAATAATGAAACAATCAGGATTACCCTCTGTTATTACAATTGCTCCTATGGGAGAAAATATTATGAGAGATGGAGTTTCTATTCTTGATACCTGCAAGGAGCTGGAACAAAGAGGAGGGGACGTGGTAGGAATGAATTGTTTTAGAGGTCCGAATACTATGCTTCCTTATCTTAAAGAGATTAGAAAAGCGTTAAAGTGTCATGTAGCTGGACTACCGATCACTTATAGAACAACTGACGATCATCCTACTTTTTTTAATTTACCAGATAACAATGGATGTAGTTGTCATTCTCCTCATGAAACCACATTTCCCACAGCTTTAGATCCGATGCAATGCAGTAGATATGAAATAGGGCAATTTGCAAGAGAAGCTTATAGTTTAGGAATAAATTATTTAGGAGTTTGTTGTGGAGCAAATCCTATGTTGATTAGAGAAACTGCAGAAGCAGTTGGTTTAAAAGTTCCTGCTAGTAAATATAAAGAAAATATGGAAAATCATTTTTTGTTTGGAACACATAAAAGAATTCCAGAACATCAAAAAAATTATACAAAAAAAGCTTAATTTGAATAATGTTTTCTAGAAAATATTTTTTTAATAAGTGATAAATTTAATTGTTTGAAGCAGCACTTAATAAAGAAAGCTGTGTAATTTTATCATCCCCTAAATTATCTGTTGGTTTGACCGGGTAATCACCAGTAAAATAATGATCAGTTAATTGAGGGTAATTTTTTTTTCTACTTTCAAATCCTATCGCTTTATAAAGTCCATCTATTGATAAAAATTTTAAACTTTTTGCTCCTATGTATTCACAAATTTCATCATTACTTTTGTTTGCTGCTAAAAGTTCTTTTTTTGTAGGTGTATCAACGCCATAAAAATCAGGGTACTTAATTTCTGGGCTAGCTATTCTTACATGAACTTCTTTAGCTCCTGAGTCATATAGCATTCTAACTATTTTATAACTAGTGGTTCCTCTAACTAAAGAGTCATCAACTAAAATAATTCTTTTATCTTTTATTGATGTTTGGTTGGGGTTTAATTTTAGTTTTACGCCAAGACTTCTAATCTTTTGAGAGGGTTCAATAAAAGTTCTTCCAACATAGTGATTTCTGATTAATCCTAATTCAAAATTTATTTTGGATTTTTGACTATAACCTAATGCTGCAGCATTACCAGAATCTGGCACGGGCACAATTATATCACCCTCTACATTGTCTTCTTTAGCAAGTTCTATTCCAAAGTTTTTTCTATACTCATAAGCAGTTTTTCCATTTAAAACACTATCTGGTCTAGAAAAATAAATGTATTCGAATACACAAGGTCGAACTTTTTGTTCAGGGAAAGGCTTGATGCTTTTTAAGTTATTATCTTCAATTAATATAATCTCACCATTTTGAACTTCTCTTAAATATTTTGCACCAATTATATCTAAAGCACATGTTTCTGAAGCTAGGACATATGAATTTTTTAATTTTCCAATAACAAGCGGTCTTATTCCAAAAGGATCTCTAACTCCAATTAATTTTTTCTGTGTTAGCATAACAAGCGCATAACCTCCTTGTATTTGAAAAAGTGCATCTATAATTTTATCTATAGTTTTATTTCTTTTTGATTTAGCAATTAGTTGAACAATGGTTTCTGTATCAGATGTAGTATGGAATATTGCACCTTCCTTGACTAACTTTGATCTTAAAGTTATTGCATTAGTTAAATTACCATTGTGAGATATGCTTATTCCTCCTGTATTTGTGTCCGCAAAAAACGGTTGAATGTTTCTTAATGTAGTTCCACCGGTTGTGCTATATCTGTTGTGTCCAATAGCATATTTTCCAGTTAAATTTTTTAATACTTTTTCTTTATTAAAATTATCTCCAACTAAACCAAATCTTTTTTCAGAATGATATTGGCCACCATCAAAAGTTACAATTCCACATCCTTCTTGACCTCTGTGTTGGAGAGCATGCAAACCTAACGCAGTAAGAGCAGATGCATCATTACTATCACTTATACCAAATACTCCACACTCCTCTTTTATTTTAGGATCAAAGTTCTTGAACTTTTTCTTTAGCATCGTTGTAATTTTCTTCATTTGGAAACTCTTTAATTAGATAATTACTACCTTTTTCTACATATGGAAAGGTAAACGATTTTTCCAAATCTAGCGACCACTTATCATGATTATAAATTATACTTACAGTTGAAAATATACACACACAAATTATATAAGATCTCAGAAAACCAAAAAAGAATCCAAATATTTTATCTAAAGTTCCAAGACCAGAATATGTTACTGCTTTGCCAATGCCTTTATTAACCATTAAAATTAAAAAAATTATGATAACAAAAATTCCTATGCCTAGAATTATGTCTAAAACATATTCACTATCAATTATACCTTCAACTGAAGGCTTAATTTTAGGGAAAATTATGAGAGTTATTACATAAGCTAATAACCATTTTGAGGCTGCAAATAAACTCAAAATAAAACCTTTTCTATAACATTTAATTAAAGATAGTAATGTAAAAAAAATATATATTAAGTCAAAGCTAGAAACATTTTCAAAAATTTTTAAAAATTCTTCCATTAAATAAATTTATTTAACTTTAAAAGGTTGAAATATTAGCAACAATGCTGGTAGTAAAGTTAATACTGATATCATTGCTAACAACATAGCAATACCAGTAAATATTCCAAAATATATAGTAGGTATAAAATTAGATAAAACTAAAATTGAGAACCCAAAAACAATAGTTATTGATGTATTCAATATCGCAACACCTACTGTTGAATGACATTTTTTTAAAGTTAATTTGTAATCATTAATTTTACTGTATTCTTCCTTAAATCTATAAATATAGTGAATACTATTATCCACAGCAATTCCTATTGTTATAGCCGCAATAGTTATCGTCATCATATCCAAAGGAATTTTTACTATACCAATAATTCCTAAAATAAAAAAAGCTGCAATAAAGTTTGGAACAACACCAATTAAAGATAATTTAATGTTTTTAAATAAAACAAAAAACATTGCGAATATTCCAATCATAACAAAACCAAGAGTTAAAATTTGTGATTTAAATAAACTTTGGAGCAAATTATTGAATAGAATAAGTACGCCTGTTAACTTGTACTCTTCTTCTTTTAGTCCTATTTTATTTTTTAAGTCGTAATTAATCTGTTTTATAAGCTCATTTCTTCTTAGTCCTTCTTTAGAATCTTTAATTCTTAAATTAATTCTTGCCTCAGAATCTTCTATTGAAATATACGGATCTACTATTTCTTTCTTAATTGAATCAGGAATTTTTGAATAAAGAACCCCCATTTCAAGGCTACCAAGTGGCTTATTATCATTTAATTGTGTTGCTACTTGAATTATAGATGAAAAAGATAATACTTTTCCTGCAGCAGGCAAACTATCCAAATAGTTGTGGACTTTATCAATTTTATCTATTTTGTCTTTCGTAAACCAATATTTTGAATCATCATCATCGGTTTCATTTTCTTCCCATTCATCCTCTTTATCTACAACATCTTTTTCTTTTTTTGGAAATTTTATAATAACTTCAAGTGGAGTAGTCCCACCTAATTTTTCATCTATAAGCTTCATGCCTTTATAAATTTCTGTATTTTTACTAAAATAATTTATGAAGCTATTTTCTACTTCAAGACGAGAAATACCAAAAATACTTATAAAAAATATTACTGTACTTATAATAAAAATTAAGTTTTTGTTATTAATTGATATTTTTCCTAATAAACTTGTAAAAACTGAATTTTTATTTTGATTAATATTTACGCTTGGATCTGAAACAAAACTAATTAAAGTCGGCAACAAACTAAAGGTAACAATAAATGAAACAATCAACCCTAAAGTCATCATCCATCCAAAGTCTATTACTGGTTTAATTTCACTAAAAATTAATGAAAGAAAAGCACAAATTGTTGTAAGAACCGTATAAAGAATTGGCCAAAACATTTTACTTGTTGTTTTTAGAATTATTTCTTTTTTACTCAAATTAGGTTTTTCTTTTGATAACTGTAAAAATCTAGTACTCATATGTATATTCATTGCCATAGTTAAAATTAACATCAGCGCAATAAAATTTGATGATATCACTGTAACTTTCCAGCCTAATAAACCAAGTAGACCCATCATTATTATAACTGAGAAAAAGCAACTACTTATTGGGACTGTAATCCAAACAATTTTTTTAAAAACAAACCAAAGAGTTGCTACAATAAATACAAAAACTCCCATACCAAAAACAATAATATCGCTTTTTATAAATGACATCATGTCGTCAGCAATCATAGGGATGCCTCCTAAATGTATTTTGGCTACGCTACTGTATGATTTTATTATTTCTCTTATTTCGATTATATTTTGGTGATTTTTTTTCTTTAATTTATCTTTATAAATTTCTATTTCCTTTTTACTCTTAAATTCTTTAGGGATTCTATTTTTTTTTATATTTACAATTATTCCACTTGTTTTACCATCTTCACTAATTACAAAGTTTCTAAAAACTGGACTATTTAAAATTTCATTAAAACCTCTGTTTTTGTCAATCCCATCACTTTTAAGTGTGCTAAAATTTTGCAATCTTTCTGTTAATGTTTTGTCAGTACTATTTAAAAGAGGGATATCTAGAATGGTTACAACACTATCTATCCACTCTAAACTTTGAATTTTATATTTTAAACTAAGTAAATTATTAATAGAATTTTCTGAAACCATATCTTCATTGGGTGCATAAGTTAAAACAAGAAATTCTTTAGAATTATATCTTTCTGTTATTTCTCTTAAGTATTTTAAATCTGGATCCCCATCAATTAATAAAGTTTCCGAAGACGCATCTAACCTAAAATCTTTTGCAAAAAATCCAAAACTAGCAAGACAAAGCAGTAAAATTGCAAAAATTATCTTTGGTTTTTCAATTATATTTTTTTGGTAAAAATGTGAAAACATCTATTACCAACTTATATAATTTAAATTAGTTATTTGGAATATCTTTAAATTTGGTAAACATAGCTTCAAATTCAAGAAAAACATTGCCTGTAGGTCCATGACGTTGTTTGCCTATGATTATTTCTGCGCGGTTTGCGATATCATTCATTTTAGACTGCCATTCAGCATGATCAACAGTTGCTGGTTGTGGCTCTTTTCTTTCAAGATAGTATGCTTCTCTATAAACAAACATAACTACATCAGCGTCTTGTTCTATTGAACCGGATTCTCTTAAATCAGATAGAAGAGGTTTTTTATCATCTCTAGATTCCACCGCTCTTGATAATTGTGAAAGAGCAAGAACAGGGACAGACAATTCTTTTGCCAAAGCTTTTAGTCCTTGAGTAATTTCTGAAATTTCTTGAACCCTTCCATCTTTAAAATTGGAAGCTTTCATTAATTGAATGTAATCAACTACCACCATATCTAGTCCATAAAGTCTTTTTATTCTTCTTGCTCTGTTGCTTAAGGCCGCAATACTTATTGCCGGCGTTTCATCTATGTAAAGAGGTAGTTCTGCAATATTTTTAGAGGTTTCAATGAATTTATCAAATTGATCTTCAGAAATTCTTCCTCTTCTAATATCATTAGATTTAATTTTTGATTGTTCTGCTAAAATTCTAGTTGAAAGTTGTTCAGATGACATTTCAAGAGAAAAAAATGCAATAGTGGATTTTCTACCATCTTCTTGTATTTTTTTTGCTGCGTTAAAAGCTATATTGGTTGCTAATGCAGTTTTACCCATTG
>CAZABF010000030.1:0-2451 GCA_964483495.1 uncultured Candidatus Pelagibacter sp.
GTAGAAAAACACATTTTTTCAACATTAAATTTTTTAATTACATTTTTTCTACCCTCAATACCCATAGATTTCAACGTTGTTTCATTTAATTCAAATATATGAGCCAATTTATCACTTAATGCAATTGCATCTCCTGCTTTAAAAACAAAACCAGTTTTGTTATCAATTATTGTTTCTTTTGATCCACCAATATCACTTGCAACTATTACTTTTTCCATTGCTTGTGACTCTATTGCTACTCTTCCAAAAGATTCTGGTTCTATAGAACAATTTACAACCATGTTTGAAATTTTGTAGGCTAAGGGCATTTTAGCACAATTATCAATGAATAATATATCTTTAATTAATCTATATTGTTCAACAAGTCTTTGAATTTTTTTTTTATATATTTTTCTTCCCTGGTCACTTCCTAAAATAATTGCAAAAAATAATTTGTCAGGATTTTTTTGTTTAAAAATATTTAAAGATTCAATAAACATTTCGTGACCTTTCCAAGAAGTTAACCTTCCTGGAAAAAGAATAATTTTTTTCTGATAAAAACTTAAAGTCTTATCTATTTTCCATTCATTCATTAATTTTGATTCGGAATTACTTTTTATTTTTGTTGAATCAAAATATTCTAAATTTATTCCTCTAAATATAGTTAATAGCTTTTGACTCTTATTTAAATAATTAGAATAATTTTCATTAATATGTGAAAAAATAAAATTTGATCCAGCAATGATTAAATCAGACTTTACCATTACAGAATTATAAAATTTTTTAATTGAACTATTAAAATTATAAGTTCCATGAAATGTTGTAACAAATTTTCTACGGGTAATCCTGGATGCAATTAAACATGACCAGGCTGGTGCGCGACTTCTAGCATGCACAATATTTATTCCACAAAATAAAATAATTATTGTCAAAATAATTGCATTTAAAAAAATAAGAATAGGGTTTTTGCTTTGAACGGGTAGTCTAATTAATTTTACTTTTTTTTTATCTATATATTTTAATAAAGGGCCACCACTCGTAACTATGTACGATTTAGCGTTCTGTTCATGTAAATAGTGAGCCAAGTCATAACATCCGGTTTCAGCTCCTCCATAACCTAATTTTGGAATAACTTGTAAAACTTTTAATTTAGAAGACATTTGATAGAATTATATATTAAGAATTTACCCAGATAAACTTTAATGAATAAATTTAAATTTTTAAAAATCTCATCATATAAGAAAATTAGGTATTTGAGTAATAAATATAAAAAAATGCCATATGTTGTTTTTCTTCATGGATTTATGTCTGATTTGGAAGGAGATAAGCCAAAAAAAATATTAAATTATTGTAACAAAAAAAAAATTGGTTTTCTTGCGGTAGAGTACTCAGGACATGGAAAATCTTCAGGAAAATTCACGCATGGAAATATTACTAAGTGGACAAATGAAGTAAAGATATCAGTTAAAAAAATTATAAAAAAGAACAAATTTATTCTAGTTGGTTCTAGCATGGGTTCTTGGATATCCTTAAATCAATTCAAATTTTTTAATAAACAGATTTTAGGTTTTTTGGGGATAGGATCCGCACCAGAATTTTTAGAAAATTTAATATGGAAAAAATTTAATAACAAAATGAAAAAAGAAATTAAAGTAAAAGGAATATACAATTTAAAACATGGAAATTATGAGTATCCTATTACATATCAACTTATTAAAGATGGAAAAAAAAATAAAATTTTAAATAAAAAAATTATCAATAGGATTAATGTTGTCATGATCCATGGTAGTAAAGATGAGTCTGTTCCAGTAAATTATTCAAAAAAAACTCTCAAAATATTTAAAAATGCTGAGAAAAAATTGTTGATTATCAAAAATGGTGATCACAGTCTATCATCTAAAAAGAACCTAAAAAAAATTACAACAGAACTAGATAATATTATTTCCAATTCTATTTAGACAGCAATATTAATCTTGTCTTTAGTGGTTATTGGATTTTCAAGTTTATTGAGCATTTCTTTTGGACATATTTGGTAAAAATAATTTTTCTCATTTTCATAATCATTAATAATTTTTTCAGCTACTTTTGATTTTGTCTCTTCAAAATGTTTTTGGATTAAATTCTTTAAAAAATTTTTCCAATATTCAGTTTCTACTCTTTGCCAAACAACCGTTTCTGGATTAACTTTTTTTTCAAATTCATTTTTTTCATCATAAATAAATGCCATTCCACCTGTCATACCTGCTGCAAAATTATCTCCCACTTCTCCAAGAATAACTACAGTTCCTCCTGTCATATATTCACAACCATTTGAATCGCATCCTTCAATAACTGAAATTGCCCCTGAGTTTCTTACAGCAAATCTTTCGCCTGCTTGTCCTGAGGCAAATAAAAAACCAGACGTTGCACCATACAAAACAGTATTTCCAATAATAGTATTTTGATTTGAAATTAAATTACTTTCATCTTGTA
>CAZABF010000030.1:2551-3953 GCA_964483495.1 uncultured Candidatus Pelagibacter sp.
CAGGTACTTGAACAATAGAACTATTTTCACAATATCTTTTATTTTCGCCAGGATCAGCTTGAACAAAAAGTGGGTTTAGGTCAAGATAATCTAAATTAGATCCTTTATTAATTTGTTTTAAAAGATCTGTTCTACCTATAATTTCATTTAAATTCTTAAAGCCAAGTTCTGCTAAAATTTCTCTAACTTCTTGAGCAATAAAAGTAAAAAGATTAACAACTTTATCTGCTGTTCCTGTAAATTTTTTTCTTAGTTCTTCATCTTGAGTGCAAATACCAACTGGACAAGTATTTGAGTGACATTGTCTTACCATAATACAGCCCATTGCAACTAATGCAGTAGTAGCAATACCAAATTCTTCTGCACCCATCATTGCTGCTATAACAACATCTCTTCCAGTTTTAATTCCACCGTCAGTTCTTAGGGTTACTGAATGTCTTAAATTGTTTAATGTTAATACTTGGTTTGCTTCTGTTAAACCCATTTCCCAAGGCATACCAACATATTTAACACTTGTTTGTGGAGCGGCCCCAGTTCCTCCATTATGTCCTGAAATTAAAATAATATCTGCTTTTGCCTTAGCAACACCTGCTGCAATAGTTCCAACGCCTGATGAAGCAACTAATTTTACTCCAACTCTAGCATTTGGATTAACCTGTTTTAAATCATAAATTAATTGTGCCAAATCTTCTATAGAATAGATATCATGATGAGGAGGAGGAGATATTAAAGTTACTCCAGGTGTTGAGTGTCTTAGTCTTGCTATTTCTTTGGTAACTTTAAAACCAGGTAATTGTCCTCCCTCTCCTGGTTTAGCTCCTTGAGCAATTTTAATTTCTATTTCGTTACAATTATTCAGATAATTTATTGTTACACCAAATCTAGCTGAAGCTATTTGTTTTACTCTTGAATTTGCTGAGTCTCCATTATGTAATTTTTTAAATCTTTTTTCATCTTCGCCACCTTCTCCACTACAAGATGCACCTTTAATTCTATTCATCGCTATTGTTAATATCTCATGAGCTTCTTTGGACAATGCTCCATGTGACATACTTCCACTTCCAAATCTTTTAAGAATATTTTCGATAGATTCAACTTCAGAAATATCTATAGAATTTTTTAAATATCTTTGTCTATAATCAATTAAGTCTCTTAGATTAATTGGTGGTAAATCATAGATGTCTTTCACATATTTTTTATATAAATCATAAGAATTTTTAGTGACTGCTGTTTGAAGTAAATGAATTAATTTTCCTTGATACTGATGTGTTTCTCCATTTTTTCTAAATTTATAAAGACCTCCAATAGGTAAAATGTTTGATTTATTTTCAAATGCATTTTGATGATTTTCTCTAATTTTTTTTTCTATACCTGTAAGCCCAATTCCTGAAATTTTAGATAG
>CAZABF010000030.1:4053-6239 GCA_964483495.1 uncultured Candidatus Pelagibacter sp.
TTTATTTTCAGAAATATTTTTATCTGATAATACTATTTGAGTAATACCTTGTCTTACAGAAATTTCAGATTCTTTAGTTATTTTCTTAATAATGCTTTCTAAATTTTCATCATTTAAAAACGTGCAATCAATTACTTTATAATTATCATCAAAGTAAGATAAAAAATTATCAAATTGTGAATTTGATAATATCGGACTCTCTAAAACATAAATATCTTTTTCTGTTAAATTGTTAAAATCTAAAATATTTCCAAGATTTCCAAATCGAGTTTTTAAACTCATTACCTTATTTTCCCTCAAAGAGTCTATTGGTGGGTTTGTAACCTGACTAAAATTTTGCCTAAAATAATGATATAATGGTCTATATTTTTCAGATAATACTGCTAAAGGAGTGTCATCGCCCATTGAACCAGTGGCTTCTTTTTCATCTTCTACCATTGGATGCAAAATTAATTCTAAATCTTCTAAACTATAACCAAAACAATGCTGTCTTTGTCTTAATTGATTGTCCTCAAAAATATTTTTTTCGTTTTTAATCTGAAATTTTTTATCTAAGTCAATTATTTGATTGTTAAAACCTTTATATTCTTTTGCCAAAAAATTTTTTATTTGATTATTTGTATAAACTTTTCCTTTATTTATCCTTACTCCTATAATATCTCCAGGACCTAATCTTCCTTTAGATACAATTAACTCTTCATTAAATTCAATCATTCCTGATTCTGAACCGGCGAACAGTAATTTATCTTTTGTCACAGTATATCTCAACGGTCTTAAACCATTTCTATCATTTGCAGCTATGACCCACTCGTTATCTGTAGCAGCTATTGCTGCTGGACCATCCCAGGGTTCCATAGTGCTATTTAAAAAATTAAATAATTGTCGTTGGTCTCTAGATAAAATTTTACTTTTTTTTGACCAGGCATCAGGAATTAGCATTAGTTTTGCTAAAGGTGCAGATTGGCCAGATATATTTAACAATTCAAAAACGTTATCTAAAGCTGCAGAGTCAGAATTGCCTGATGGAATTACCGGTTTAAGATTTTCTATATCATCAAATATTGGACTAAACATTTCTTGTTCATGAACCTTCATCCAATTAATATTTCCTTTTAAAGTATTAATTTCTCCATTATGAGCTAGAGCTCTAAATGGTTGAGCTAAATCCCAACTTGGCGCAGTATTCGTTGAAAATCTTTGATGAAAAATTACAAATCTAGATATAAATCTTTCATCTTTTAAGTCTGGATAAAAATCAGAAAGAGCCTCTGCTAAAAACATTCCCTTATAAATGATTGATTTAGAACTAAATGAACAAATATAAAAACTATTTAAACTATTGCTTATAGCTTCCTTCTCTATTTTTCTTCGAGCCTCATATAATTTTATCTCTAATTTTTTACCAGTAATTAGTTTGTCATTATATTTGAATAGAACTTGAGCTATTTCTGGTCTAGTCAACTCGGCTTTTTCTCCTAAAACTTTTGGATTAACCGGAACCTGTCTCCATCCATATATATTAAAATTGCTTTTCGTAAGAATGCTCTCAACAATTGTTCTGCACTGTTCCTGAGCAGGGTAATTATTCCTAGGAAGAAATACCATTCCAACACAAACATCTGAATTGTCGCTTGAATGGCCAGTATTTTCAATTTTTTCTATAAAAAAATCTTGAGGTATCTCAACATGAATTCCGGCTCCATCACCAGTTTTACCGTCAGCATCAACTGCTCCTCTGTGCCAAACAGCTTTTAAAGCTTCAATTCCATACTCAACTACTTTTCTAGATTTTTTTCCTTCTGTTGAAACCACAAAACCAACACCGCATGCATCATGTTCCTGACTTTCTGAATAAATATTATTTTTTTTTAGTAAATTTAAATTTTTTTTTCTAATTTTTATCATGCAACTTTCTTATTTTTTTCATCAAGTATTTTTAAATACTTGCTAATTGATATTGCTGCATCTCTTCCATCTTTTATTGCCCAAACAACTAATGAAGCCCCTCTTACAATATCTCCTGCTGCAAACACTCCTGGCAAATTTGTTTCCATTGTATCAAAATCGGCTTTAATTGTTCCCCATCTACTAACTTGTAGATTTTTTTCTTTAAACAGATATGGAAGATCTTCTGGATCAAACCCAAGAGCTTTAATTATAATATCTGCATTTAACTTGAATTCTGA
>CAZABF010000030.1:6339-9082 GCA_964483495.1 uncultured Candidatus Pelagibacter sp.
TCTCCGCCTCCTATAACAATTACATCTTTTCCTTGTGCGTTAAGTGTGCCATTGTCAAATTGCTCAACTTTATCACCTAAACCTTTTTTATTGGATGCTGTTAAAAAATCCATTGCAGGAAAAATATTTCCTAAATTGTTACCAGGAATTTCAATTTCTCGCGCTTTATACACTCCAGTAGCAATCAGAATAGCGTCATGTTTTTCTTTTAGTTCATTTAATGTTGCATCTTTTCCAACTTCAAAATTTTGAATAAATTTAATACCACTCTCTTTTAAAAGATTTGTTCTTCTCTCAACTACAGACTTTTCTAATTTAAAATTTGGAATACCATAAATAAGTAGACCTCCTGGGCGATCGTATCTGTCATAAATTATTACTTGATAACCTTGTTTTCTTATTTGTTCAGCACAAGCAAGTCCTGCTGGTCCTGCGCCTATTATTCCTACTGATAGATTTTTTTCTAATTTAATCTTTATTGGCTCAACCCATTTATTTTTCCATGCATTTTCTGTAATAAATTTTTCTATTGAACCTATTGTAACTGTTCCATGTCCGGACTGTTCGATTACACAATTCCCCTCACATAATCTATCTTGTGGACAGATTCTTCCACAAACCTCAGGCATATTATTTGTGCTTTGCGCTAACTCATAAGCCTCTTTAAATCTTCCTTCGGCAGTAAATTTTAGCCAGTCAGGTATGTTATTGCTTAAGGGACAATGAACTTGGCAAAAAGGAACTCCACATTGGGAACATCTACTAGATTGCTCCTTTGCTTTTTCGTTAATAAACTCTTTATAAATCTCGTTAAAATTCTCTTTACGCTCCAAAACTTCTCTTTTAGGTGGGTTTTGCTGACCTAAATTTACAAATTTAAGCATTTTATCTGACATAATCAGAGAAAATATATAGCATAATTTATAAGGAGAAATAGATAAATAGGTAATAAAGACTGACCATAAAAACTATTATTTACTATATTATCTAAGGTTTTTAATAAAACTGCATTTCTATTATGCGTTCACGGAATTGCTTTATTTTAGAGTAATATTGTTTAGGAAGAAATAAATCCAAATGATTTCAAATTATTTAGAAGTTCTTATTTTATCAATTGTTCAGGGGATTTCAGAATTTTTACCGGTTAGCTCCTCGGCTCATCTAATAGTATTTTCAAATATTATTGATTTTTCAAATAAATCTTTAATTTTTGATGTTGGACTACATTTAGGATCTTTGCTTGCAATACTATTTTATTTTAGAAAAGAACTATTGAATATTCGAAATGATAAAAAATTATTCAATTTACTTTTGATTGGTTCAATTCCATTAATCTTATTTGGATATATTTTTTATTCTACGGGTATAATAAATTCATTTAGAAATCTAAAAATAATAGCATGGACTACATTAATTTTTGGTTTGTTAATGTATTTTGCAGATACTTTTAATATTAAAAAAAAAATAGAAAAAGATTTAACCATTAAAAATATTTTAATTATAGGAGTAATGCAAATTCTTGCGGTTATACCCGGTGTAAGCAGATCTGGAATAACTATAACAGCTGGTAGATTTTTAAATTTTGATCGCCATGATTCAACAAAAATATCTTTTTACTTATCTATACCAGCTTTAATGGGTGCAAGTGTACTTTCTTTAAAAGATGTAGTGAATGAAAATATAGAATTTAATTTTCTTCTTATAATTTCAATAATATTATCATTTATTTTTTCTTATCTAACAATTAAATATTTTTTAATTTACACAAAAAAGTTTTCATTAAAGTTTTTTGTAATTTATAGAATTATTTTATCTATAATGATTTTTTTAATTATATATAATTAATTTTTTTTAACTTCAGGCATTACTTGTGAAAAAATAACGCCTATAAGAATAAAAATACATCCTAATACATTATTAATATTTAAATATTGACTTAAAATTATCCATGCAGCTATAGTTGCAATTACACCTTCCAATGAAAAAATTATTGCGGCAGGTGACGGAGCTATATTTTTTTGTGCATAAAATTGTAATACAAATGCTATACCTCCTGATAAAATTCCTGCATATAAAATTTGTATTTTTTGAGCTAAAATATTAATTAATACAAGTTCTTCAAATATAATTGCTAAAATAATTGAAAAAATAGATACCGTTAAGGTTTGTATCATTCCAATAAAAATTGGTATATCAAAAATTTTAATTACTCTTTCTACAAATATAATATGTAAACTCCAAAATAATGCTCCTATAATTACTAATGTGTCTCCTAAACGTATAGTCGCATTATAAAAATCAGTTAGTAGATAGCCGCCTATTACACAAAAAATTACTGACGGCCAAACACTCCAATGTATTTTTGTTTTAAACAGATAAAAAACAATTATTGGTACCATTGGGACATAAAAAATTGTAAAAAACGCTGCATTTGCTACATCGGTATATAATAGAGCAACTTGTTGTAATGCAGTACCAAAAAAAAGAAATAAGCCAATAAGTATAGAATTAATTATAAAAAACTTTTTATCCTTTAAAATTTCAGATTTAACTTTCTTTTTTTCTAAAATTAAAAAAAAAGGAATTAGTGCTAAAAAACCAACAAAAAATCTTACGCCGTTAAATACATAAGGTCCAATAAACTCCATGCCTGTATCTTGAGCAATAAAAGTAGTTCCCCAAATAAGTACACATATTAAAGCAGCAATTAACGATGAGGATTTTGACATATATTAAATTAAAA
>CAZABF010000031.1:0-9037 GCA_964483495.1 uncultured Candidatus Pelagibacter sp.
TATAACACGCGACCGAAGACCAGATTTGTGGCAAAAATATAAAAAGAATTAATTTGATAAATTTAAACATGAAAACGATAGAAGAAATTAACATTGCAAATGTAAAAAAAATTTCTGCAGAAAAAAAACTTCCAGATTTTTTTCCCGGGGATATAATTAAAGTGGGCGTAAAGATTACCGAAGGAAAAAGAGATAGAATTCAATATTTTGAAGGCGTTTGTATCGCTAAAAAAAATAGAGATTTAAATTCATCATTTACAGTAAGAAAAATATCTTTTGGAGAAGGAGTTGAAAGAACTTTTGCTTTATATAGTCCAATTGTAGATTCAATAAAGGTTATTAGATCGGGAAAAGTTAGAAGAGCCAAGCTTTATTATTTAAGAGATCGAACAGGAAAATCAGCTAGAATTACAGAAAAAATAAGAAAGAAAATAGGTATTGATGTTGAATCAAAACCTGAAGAAGTTACTGAAGAAAATTTAGCACCAGTTGTTGAAGAAAAAACGGCAGATAAACAAGAAACTTCAGAAGATAAATCAGAAACTCCTAAAGCTGAAACAAAAAAAGAAGAGATTAAAAAAGATACTCCTGAAGAGAAAAAATAATTTTTTTCTAAATGCCACAAACAATTTACGATAAAATTTGGAATGAACATCTTGTTCATGAACAAGAAGATGGAACTTCATCACTTTTTGTTGATAGACATTTGATTCATGAAGTAACCAGTCCACAAGCATTTGAAGGTTTAAGAAATTCAAATAGAAAAGTTAGACAACCTAAACTTACTTTAGCTGTAGCGGATCACAATGTTCCAACTACAAATAGAACAAAAGGAATTTCTGACCAAGAGTCAAAAATACAGGTTGATACATTAGATTCAAATTGTAAAGAATTTGGAATCCAGATTTTTGGAATGAATGATAAAAGACAAGGAATAGTTCATATCATTGGTCCAGAGCAAGGTTTTACTCAACCTGGAACTATTATTGTTTGTGGAGATAGTCATACAGCAACTCACGGAGCATTTGGAGCATTAGCATTTGGCATTGGAACATCTGAAGTTGAACATGTATTAGCTACACAAACTTTAGTACAAAAAAAATCAAAAAATTTTAGAATTAATGTAAATGGAAATTTACCAATTGGTGTAACAGCAAAAGATGTAATTTTACAGATTATAGGAAAAATTGGAACAGCTGGCGGAACAGGTTATGTGATTGAATATGCTGGCAACTTAATTTCTTCTCTTAGTGTGGAAAATAGAATGACAATTTGCAACATGACTATAGAAGGTGGGGCAAGAGCAGGTTTAATTCAACCCGACCAAAAAGTTTTTGATTATTTAAAAGATAAACCAATGTCACCAAAAAAAGACAACTGGGAAAAAGCCTTGGAGTATTGGGGCAATCTTAAATCTGACGATGGTGCAAATTTTGATAAAGAAATAAATTTAGAAGGAAAAGATATTAAACCAATGGTCACTTGGGGAACTTCTCCTCAAGATGTAGTTACAATTGATGGAAAAGTTCCAAATCCAAAAAATGAAATTGATCCAGATAAAAAAAATTCAATAGAAAGATCATTAAAATATATGGGTTTAAATTCTGATGTTTTGGTTAAAGATATTAAAATTGATAAGGTTTTTATTGGTAGTTGCACAAATGGCAGAATTGAAGATTTAAGGGAAGCGGCAAAAATATTAAAAGATAAAAAAATTGCAAAACACGTTAATGCAATGGTTGTTCCGGGCTCAGGATTAGTTAAGGAAAAAGCCGAACAAGAAGGTTTAGACAAGATTTTTATAAATTCAGGTTTTGAGTGGAGAGAACCCGGATGTTCTATGTGTTTAGCAATGAATGCAGATAAATTAAAACCAGGTGAAAGATGTGCGTCTACTTCTAATAGAAACTTTGAAGGCAGACAAGGAAGAGGTGGAAGAACACATTTGGTTAGTCCAGGTATGGCGGCAGCTGCTGCAATTTCTGGAAATTTAGATGATGTAAGAAAGTATCAAAATTAATGCAAAAATTTAACAAACTTAAAAGTATCCCTGCTTATTTACCAATCGTAAATATTGATACAGATATGATAATTCCAAAACAGTTTTTAAAGACAATAAAAAGAACCGGTCTTGGAAAAAACTTATTTTTTGAAATGCGATATGATGATCAAGGAAATGAGATAAAAGATTTTATTTTAAACCAGAAACCATTTAACGAATCTAAAATTTTAATTGCAGGAAAGAATTTTGGTTGTGGATCTTCCAGAGAACATGCACCTTGGGCTTTACTTGATTTTGGTATTACATGTGTAATTAGCTCAAGTTATGCAGACATTTTTTATAATAATTGTTTTAAAAATGGAATATTGCCAATCAAAATTGACGAAGAAAAAATAAAGCAAATTTCTGAGTATTCTTTAAGAAAAGAAGAAATAAAAGTAGATTTAAATGAGCAAAAAATTATTTTTGGAAATAATGAAATTAAATTTGATTTAGATCCATTTAAAAAAAAGTGTTTAATTGAAGGATTAGATGATATTGCTTTGTCTTTAGAAAAATCTGAAAAAATTGTATCATTTGAAAAAAAATTAAAAATATTAAAACCATGGATATTTAATGATTAAAGTTAAAAAAAGAAAATTTTTATTATTACCAGGAGATGGAATTGGACCAGAAGTTGTTGGCGAGGTAAAAAAAATTATTCAATGGTTTAATAAAAATAAATCATTAGATTTTGAAATAGACGAGGATCTCGCCGGAGGAGTCTCGTATGATAAACATGGAACTCCTATAACTGATGAAGTTTTTTACAAAGCTTTAGAATGCGAAGCTGTAATTCTTGGAGCAGTAGGAGGTCCTAAGTGGGATGATGTGGAATTTTCAAAAAAACCTGAAAGAGCTTTATTAAAATTAAGAAAAGAGCTTAAACTTTTTGCTAATTTAAGACCAGCAATATGTTTTAAACAATTAGTAGACGCTTCAACTCTTAAACCTGAAATTGTTTCTGGACTAGATATTATGATAGTTAGAGAACTTACAGGTGGAATTTATTTTGGCGAACCAAGAGGAATTAAACCAATTGATAATGGTGAGCGAAAAGGAATTAACACTCACACTTATACGACAAGTGAAATTCAAAGAGTTGCAAGAGTTGCTTTTGATTTAGCTAAAAAAAGACAAAATAAAGTTACATCATGCGAAAAATCAAATGTAATGGAAGCTGGCTTGCTTTGGAAAGAAGAGGTTCAAGAATTACATGATAAAGAATTTAAAGATGTAGAATTAAGTCATATGCTTGCAGATAACTGTGCTATGCAATTACTTAGAAATCCAAAACAGTTTGATGTGATAGTTACTGATAATTTATTTGGAGATATGCTATCTGATCAAGCATCAATGTTAACCGGTTCTTTAGGATTATTACCTTCTGCATCTTTAGGAGCAAAAAATAAAGATGGTAAAATGAGAGCAATGTATGAACCGATACACGGTTCAGCGCCCGATATAGCTGGAAAAGGAAAAGCTAATCCAATTGCAACAATATTAAGTTTTGCAATGGCTTTAAGATATTCTCTTGACTTAGATAAAGAAGCAGATGCTTTAGAAAAAGCAGTTCAAACTGTTTTAGATGAAGGACTTAGAACTAATGATATTTTATCTAAAGGAATGAAGGAGGTGTCTACATCTGAAATGGGCGATGCTATAATTTCAAAATTGCAATAATTAATCAATTATTCTAAGCTTATAAAATGCCAATTTATACTGCCCCAGTAGAAGATATGATGTTTCTTTTCGATAAGTTGAGAAATAATAAAAATTATAACGAAATTGAAAAATATAAAGAAATTAATTCTGAATTAGTCAAAAATATACTAGATGAAGCCGCTAAAATTAATCAAAATATAATTTTACCTTTGGCTAAATCTGGAGATGAAAATCCAACTGTTCTAGAAAATGGAGTTGTTAGAACTCCTCCTGGTTATAAAGAAGCTTATGCTAAATATATAGAGGATGGATGGACATCTCTTTCTTGTGACCCTAAGTATGGTGGTCAAGGTATGCCTAAAACTGTGAGTGGCTTTTTTGATGAAATGTTGTCATCGGCAAGTCTTTCATTCAAACTGTATAGCGAATTAAGTATAGGTGCATATAATTGTATTCATCATCACGCAAAAGAAGAAATAAAAAATAAATATTTGCCCAAAATGGTTGAAGGTAAGTGGAGTGGAACTATGTGCTTAACAGAGCCAGTTTGTGGAACAGATTTAGGATTATTAAAAACAAAAGCAGTAGAACAATCTGATGGAACTTTCAAAATAAGTGGGCAGAAAATATTTATTACTTCTGGAGATCATGACTTAACAGAAAATATTATTCATTTAGTTATAGCAAGAACAACAGACTCTCCCAAAGGAACAAAAGGTATAAGTTTATTTTTAGTTCCTAAATTTAAGGTTAATGAAGATGGATCTTTAGGATCTAAAAATGGAATTTCTACAGGATCTGTAGAAAGTAAAATGGGCGTTAAGGGTTCTGCAACATGTGTATTAAATTTTGATGATGCAGTTGGTTATATGATTGGACCCAAGAACAAAGGGCTTAATGCCATGTTTACAATGATGAATCTAGAAAGAATTGTTGTTGGAATACAGGGATTAGGAATTTCTGAAATTGCTTACCAAAATTCAGTAAGTTATGCGAAAGAAAGAAAACAAGGAAAAACAAATAACAGCAAATCTACTAATGGTGTAGATCATATAATTGAACATGCAGATATTAGAAAATCTTTACTAAATATGAAATCTATTATTGAAGGTGAAAGAGCATTGTGTTTTTGGCTGTCCCAACAAACAGAGGTTAGCTTAAATCATAAAGATGAAAAAGCCAGACAAGAAGCATCAGACTTTGTTTCTTTAATGACCCCAGTCGTTAAAACAATGTTTACAGATATGGGAATGGAAATAACAAGTGATGCAATGCAAGTTCATGGAGGTTATGGATACACAAAAGATCAAGGAATTGAACAATTTTATAGAGATAATAGGATTACCCCAATTTATGAAGGAACAAATTCTATTCAAGCTGTTGATTTGGTATTTAGAAAGTTAGTCAATAAAAATGGCGATATAATTAATAGATATTTAGATATGATTAAAAATGACGTCAGCATTACGGATGAGAAGATTAAACCTTTTGTTGAAGATTTTAATACTCATATTAAAATTTTATCTAATTTTACTTCTTGGATTAAAGAAAAAATACAAAACTCAAAAGATGACGCCAGCGCAGCTTGTAATGATTACTTAAAAGCATTGGGTTTTGTTTCCATAGCTCACGCGTGGATTAAAGTTTTAGAAGTAAGCTTTAAAGATTATGATAACAATAAGAATTTTTATGAAGACAAGATCCAAACTGCAAAGTTTTATTTTAAAAGAGTATTACCAAGAGTAGAAAATCATTTCAAAACTGCTACGAGTGGAAGTGACTATATAATGAATTTTAACTTTAAATAATATGAGTCATTACGAAAAAAATCTTAACAAAAACGATGCAAATTTTGTTCCATTAACGCCGCTAAGTTTTTTGGAAAGAGCAAAAGATATTTACCCAAATTATGAAGCTTTAATTTATGAAAATAGAAGTTACACTTGGAGTGAAGTATATAAAAGATGTACAAAGTTTGCTAGTGCTCTAGAAAAAATTGGTATTGTCGAAGGGGATACAGTTTCTGTAATGGCATTCAATACTCCTGAAATTTTTGAAGCTCATTATTCCGTTCCAATGGTAGGAGCAGTTTTAAATACAATTAATAGCAGAGCAGACTCTAAAACAGTTGCATATATTCTAGAGCATAGTGAGGCAAAAGTTTTAATTGTAGATAGACAACTTCATTCAGTTGTTGAAAAGGCGTTAAGTCAAATTAAATCAAAGCCAATAGTAATAGATATTCAGGATAGTTTTGCAGACCAATCTTTATTAAAAAAAATTGGAGATAAAGAATATGAAGAATTTTTAAATACGGGAGATGATAATTATATTTGGAAAAGACCAAAAGATGAATGGCAAGCAATTTCTTTAAGTTATACTTCTGGAACAACCGGAAATCCTAAAGGCGTTGTTTATCATCATAGAGGTTCATACTTGATGTCCACTGGCAGTGCAGTTGCATGGAATATGCCAAACAGATTAAACTTTTTAACCGTTGTACCGATGTTTCATTGTAATGGTTGGGGTTATCCATGGACAATTCCAATGTTAAATGGAAAAACAATATGCCTAAGAACCATAGATATAAAAAAAATATTTAAACTAATTGAAAAACACAAAATTACTCACTTTGGTGGAGCTCCAATTGTTTTAAATATGATAACAGGAGCTGCTGAATCAGATAGAAAAAAATTAAATCATAAAGTTCATGTTTTAACAGCGGGCGCACCTCCTCCAAGTATAATATTCAAAAAAATGGAGGCCCTAGGTTTTGAAGTAATGCATGTTTATGGACTTACAGAAACTTACGGACATATTTTGCAATGTGCATGGAATGATGAATGGAATTCTTATGATGAAGATAAAAAAAATGAAATAAAAGCGAGACAAGGAGTAAGGTATCCAAATACAGAAGATGCTATGGTTATGGATCCAAAAATAATGAAACCTGTTCCAAGAGATGGAAAAACAATTGGAGAAATCATGATAAGGGGCAATATTGTAATGAAGGGCTATTTTAAAGATAAAGAAGCAACAGAAAAAGCAATGTCACATGGGTGGTTTCATTCTGGTGATTTAGCGGTCACTAATCCCGACGGTTACATAAAAATAAAGGATCGATCTAAAGACATAATAATATCTGGTGGAGAAAATATTTCTTCGATTGAAATTGAAAATACTCTAGCTAAACATCCAAGCGTTTCTATCGCTGCAGTTGTTGCAAAACCAGATGAGAAATGGGGAGAGGTTCCTTGTGCATTTATTGAAAAAGTTAAAGATAAAAATACTACTGAAAAAGAATTAATAGATTTTTGTAAAGAAACTCTAGCAGGTTTTAAAGTACCTAAAAAAATTGAGTTTTGTGAACTTCCAAAAACATCAACAGGAAAAATACAGAAGTTTGAATTAAGAAAAAAGGCGAAGGAGCAAACCTGAATTTAGACGTTAACGAAAAAAATGTGTTCGTTTCGACGGGAGGCTTTGATTTTGATAAAAATAAGCCATCAATTTTGTTAATGCATGGTAGTGGACTAACACATATTGTTTGGTCGCTTCATGAGCAATTTTATGCTTCTCAAGGTTTTAATATTTTATCTGTTGATCTTCCCGGACATGGTAATTCTGAAGGACCACCATTAAAATCAATAGAAGAGATTTCAGATTGGGTAAAGTCATTAATGAAAAAAATGAGTATTCCCAAAATTACAATTGTGGGACATTCACAAGGGTGTTTGGTGGGTATTGATTTTGCTTCAAGGCACTCAAGCTTAATAAGCAATTTAGTTTTAGTGGCTGGTTCGTACAAGATGCCTGTGAATCAAGATCTAATTGATTTAGCCGAAGCAGGAGATGAGAAAGCAGTTTTGCTTATGATGAAATGGGGTTACGAAGGTTCTAAAGCTTTTATTGGAGGCAATCCTGTAAAAAAAATTATTAATTCATCTAGAGATATAAGAGAAATTTTAGCTGTAGACTTAAATGCTTGCAACAATTACAGAACTGGAAAAGAATCTTTAGAAAAAATTAATTGTTCAACATTATGCATATTTGGAGATTTAGATAAAATGGTGCCAATAAAAGTTGGAAATAAAATGGCTGAATTAATTAAGAATTCAGAAACCAAAGTAATATCAAATTGTGGACATATGATTATTTTTGAAAAAGCGTTTGAGATGAGAAAGCTAGTAAAAGAATTTATTTTAGGAATTAGAAAATGAGAAAATTTGATATAGCAAAATCAAAACGTTTAAGAAGCACCCCATATACTTCTAGAATAGAAAATCAAGGTGTCACTGCTTATTCAGTATACAATCATATGCTTTTACCTGCTGCATTTGGATCTATAAAAGATTCTTATAACCATTTAAAAGAACATGTTCAAGTTTGGGATGTCGCTGGAGAAAGACAAGTTGAAATTTCTGGAAAAGATTCTGCAAAATTAGTTCAATTAATGACCTGTAGAGATCTTTCAAAATCTAAAGTAGGAAGATGTTATTATTGTCCAATTATAGACGACAAAGCAGGTTTAATAAACGATCCAGTAATTTTAAAACTTGGTGAAGAAAGATGGTGGATTTCTATAGCAGATTCAGATGTTATTTTATTTGCAAAAGGTTTAGCAATTGGAAAAAAACTTGATGTTAATATATTTGAACCAAATGTTGATATATTAGCAGTGCAAGGTCCAAAATCTTTTAAACTTATGGAAAAAATATTTGGAACAAAAATTACAGAAATGAAATTTTTTGGTTTTGATTATTTTGAATATGCTGGAGCAAAACATTTAATTGCAAGATCAGGTTGGTCGAAACAAGGAGGTTATGAAATTTATGTTCAAAATACAAAATCCGGCTTATCTTTATATGACAAATTGTTTGAAGTTGGAAAAGAATTTGATGTTAAACCAGGATGTCCAAATTTAATTGAGAGAATTGAAAGTGCTTTGCTATCATATGGCAATGATATGGATAATGATGATAATCCATTTGAGTGTGGATTGGATAAATATGTTAATTTGGATTCAGAAGTCAATTTTCTTGGAAAAGAAAAATTAAAAGAAGTTAGAAAGAAAGGTATTACAAGAAAGTTAATGGGAGTAATAATTGAAGCAAAAGATATAAATGTATCAAAATCAATTAGTCTTACTAATGACGAAAATTCAAAAATAGGAGAACTAAGATCAGGAATTTATTCACCACATTTTAAAAAAGTAATAGGAATTGCAATGCTGGATAAGCCTTATTGTGAAGTTTCCCAAAAAATTAAAATATCAATAAATAGTGATATTTTTGAGGGAAAAGTTTGCGATTTACCTTTCATTTAGTATAA